>JAJFUB010000014.1 GCA_021372615.1 bacterium
CCCACGCCGCGGCACCCACGACGTACCCTCGGCTAGCGCACGAACCTACCACGTGTACTAGCGCGTCTCTGAGAGCTTCTCCAGGCACTGCAGGACGCGCAACCGCACCTCGTCGGCGGCGTCCGGCCGCATCACATCGCCCTGGTGGGGGCTGTCCCCGACCACGCTGTCCACACCCGCCGCCAACAGCTCCTCCGCCTCCTTGGCCGTTGCCGGGCTGCCCTTCGGGGCGGCCTCGCGCAGCATGCGCAGGTACTCCACGTCCGCTATCCCCTGCCGCCAGGCCTCCCAGCGCTTGGAGTCCACAACCCGGTCGGGCCACCCGTAGATCAGCGCGTAGCTGACCCCCGAGGTGTAGTCGCTCGGCGTCGCGCAGTTGCCATCCACGTACACCCACATCCCCAGCCCGCCGAAGCCCAGCTTGAAGGCCTTCCAGGCCAGCCAGCGGTAGTAGGCGCAGGGATCGGAGTTCTTCTCGCTGGCGCACGCGTAGAGCCATGACGGCAGCTTGGTGCGGCGGCACACCTCCACCCGCGCGGTGTTGGCGACTTCCCCGATACTCGGGCAGTAGAGGTCGTAGCTCGGCAGGGCCTCCTCCAGCATCGCCGGGGTGACGCTCTCGACCGGGTTCTCCCAGGTCAGCATCTGCGGGTCCACACGCTTGAGGGCCTGGCTGGCAGGCACGCACTGCTCTCTCCATGCCTTGTCCCCCGGCTCGTCCCGCCAGTACCAGGCGAAGCGGTCGCGGCCGATGCCCTTCTCCGCCAGGTGATCGCGGATCTGCGTCACCCACTGCTCGAAGACCTTATCCCACACCGGCCCGCCGAACTTCGCCGTGCCCAGGCGGTCGAAGCCGAACTCGAAGCCCGCCCACAGGAGCCAGAAGCGGCACTGCGGGTTCCACTCGATCATCTGGTCCATCTTCGTGAAGTCCAGCGGCACGGTGAAGTTGCCCTGCGCGTCGGGCTTCGGGTACGGCAGGTAGCTGTGGTTGAGGACCAGCGAGGTGTTGTAGTGGTCGAGCAGGTTCTGCGCCACCTCGAGTTCCCGCCCGACCACGACCTTCTCGTTGAAGTAGCCCCAGGTGTTGCTCTGCATGGCCGGGGCGTCGGGGAAGCGCAGGGCGGAGACGCGGAGGCGGACCGGAACCTGGATGCTGTTCACGGTGAGCGTGGAGGTGTAGACGCCGGGCTTGAGGGTCAGGCCACGGGTCTTGAAGGTCAGCCAGAGGCGCTTGCTGAGCCCGGCGGGGAGGGCCAGTCTGGCCGTCAGCCCGTTCCTGGGCCCGGAAGCCGGCGGGGTGTCCACGGCGAGGGGCACGATGGCATCATCGGGGTAGTTGTAGCCGAAGGCTTCGGTGTGGATGCACTGGGCCAGTTGCGCGGTGGCGGCCGGGAGCACTTGCGGGCCCCGGAAGTCGGCCAGCCTGACGGTCAGTTGGAGCGGCAGTGCCGACGCGCTGGTGAGGTTGAGGCTGCTGCACGCGAACTCGTTCTGCATCATCTCGACGCGAATCTCGGGCTTGCCCGCCAGGACGGGCACCGCCACCGGATTGAGGCGGTTCCAGTGCTTGTCCTGCCAGACGACGACCGGCGTTGCCGGCCACATCGCATCATTCAGCGCCCCGACCGCCGCGAAGGCCTTCCGCTCCGGCTCCCGGTACGGCGGGCCCTGCCAGTAGTCGGCGGGGGTGACAGTCGCGGTGGCAAGGGCCTCGCGCCGGGCTTGCTCGATGGCCTTCGCCGCAGTGTCACAGGCAGCCGGGGGGGCCTTCATGGCGCGGAGTTGCTCGACGCCCCCCGCCGCCTGCCGCACGAGCGCCAGGGTCGTGTTCTTCTGGTCTACCCATGGCTTTCTGTCCAGGGCGTAGGCGGCGACATCGGCGGCGGCGATGGGCCTGTCGTCTCCCCAGGTGGCCTGGGCGGCCGTGTGATCGCCCTTGAGAACCTCGATTTCATCGCAGAACAGGTAGAACCCGCCCGGCAACAGCACGAAGCGCACATAGCGGCCCCAGCCCTTGATGCCGTCCAGGACGAAGCGATGGCTCAGGAACTTGTCCTGGGGGAGGGACTCGGTCAGAACGTCGCCCACAAAGCGGTACTCTCTGCCATCGCTGCTCAGGAAGACCAGCGCCGCCGAGGGGAAGGTGACCTGCGCGCCGCCCGTGACGGTATCGAGGGTGATCTTCCCGACGGGTTGCTCGGAGCCCAGGTCCAGGTCCACCGTGAAGCTCTTCGTGCGGCCCACACCCCAGCCAACGGTGCCCTTGTCGCGCCACTCACAGCCGTTGTAGACGCCATCGGTGAGGTCGGTGGCGTCGCCCGGGTCGGTGCACAGCCCGTAGTTCGGGGCAGGAGAGAAGGTGCAGGGCTTGCCGAGGGCAAGGTTCACCCCGGGGGAGGGCTGAGGCCGAGGTGCGGGAGCTTGCTCCTGAGCCGCAGCCAGAGAGATCAGACAGCAACAGACTGACGCGAACAGCATCCGGATTGCCATGGTGGACCTCCTGCAGAGACGCGAGGCGGTTCGCCGCCGGGCCGCCGCAGGCCTGCCTGCGCGGGGACTCTGGCGTCTTTGACAATCCCTCGCTGCCGGAATATAATGCCGCCGTCAGCGAGCCGGCCATGCCACCCCAGCAGCCGGCTGTTTTGGTGTGCGTTGCCTACCGGGGCCTAGCGCCCCTGCCACGACATATCGTCCGCTCTCCGGAGGCCCCCCATGCGCAAGATCAAGCGAGCGTTGCTGAGTGTGAGCGACAAGTCCGGCATCGTGGATTTCGCCCGGGCCCTGGTGGAGATGGGCGTGGAGATACTGTCCACCGGCGGCACCCGCCGGCAGCTCGCCGAAGCCGGCGTGCCGGTCCGTGCGGTCGAGGAGTACACGGGCTTTCCCGAGATCATGGACCACCGAGTCGTGACGCTGCACCCCAAGGTGCATGGCGGGCTGCTGGCCGTCCGCGACAAGCAGACCCACATGGCCGAGGCGGAGCAGCTCGGCATCGAGATGATTGACATGGTGGTGGTCAATCTCTACCCCTTCCAGCAGACGGTGGCGCGCGAGGGCGTGACGCTGCCGGAAGCGGTCGAGAACATTGACATCGGCGGGCCGACGATGCTCCGGTCGGCGGCCAAGAACCACAAGTATGTCGCCGTCGTGTGCAGCCCCGCCTACTACGACGCGGTGCTCGAGGAGATGCGCGCCAACGGCGCCGCCCTGAGCGAGAAGACGCGGCAGAAGCTGGCCCTGGAGACCTTCGCCCACACCGGGCAGTACGATGCGGCCATCGCGCAGTACCTCTCGATGGCCTTCGCCGAAGAGGCAGCGACTTTCCCCAAGTACCTGGCCCCGTGGTACGTCAAGCGCGGCAGCGACCTTCGCTACGGCGAGAACCCCCACCAGGCCGCGGCCCTGTACGCCCACCTGGGCGCCCACGAGCCGGGCCTGGCGCTGGCGGAGAAGGTCTCCGGCGAGAAGGAGCTGTCCTTCAACAACTTCCTCGATCTGACCGCCGCCATGGAAGCGGCGCGGGACTTCTCTGAGCCGACCGCGATCATCGTCAAGCACCTCAACCCCTGCGGCGCGGCTTCGGGCGCGACGCTGGCGGAGGCTTTCGCCGACGCCTGGGCCGCTGACCCGATCTCGGCCTTCGGGGGCGTCATCGGCGTCAACCGCGTCGTGGATGTCCAGACCGCGCAGATGATCGGCAACGCCCAGATGCTGCAGGATGTCATCGCCCCCCGCTACCGCGAGGAGTCCGGGGACTTCGAGAGCACGATCCTGGCGGCGTTCGTCGAGGCGATCATCGCGCCGGGCTACGAGCCCGAGGCGCTGGAGCTGCTGCGCAAGCACAAGAACATGCGCGTGATGGTGCAGCCGGACTTCGCCCCCGCGGGGCGCGGGAAGGACTTCGACATCAAGAAGATCCCCGGTGGTCTGGTCGTGCAGACCCCGGATGCCCAGAGCGTCAACAAGCTCGACCTGAAGGTCGTCACGAAGCAGAAGCCGACCGACGAGCAGCTTGAGTCGCTGCTGTTTGCGGACAAGATCGCCAAGCACGTCAAGAGCAACGCCATCGTGCTGGTGCAGGGCAAGCGCCTCGTGGGGTGCGGCGCGGGGCAGATGAGCCGGGTGGACAGCTCGGTCATCGCGGCCCGCAAGGCCGGTCAGCGCGCGGCGGGGTCGGTGCTGGCGTCGGACGCGATGTTCCCGGCGCGCGACGGCCTGGACGCCGCGGCGCAGACAGGCGCGGTGGCGATCATCCAGCCGGGCGGCTCGATCCGCGACGCCGAGGTCATCGAGGCGGCCGACGAGCACGGGCTGGTCATGGTCCTGACGGGGATGAGGCATTTCTGGCATTGAGCGGGGGGCATGATGGCGAGAAGCGTTCGGCTTGGTCGACGACGTGAGCCGACGGAGCACTGGAGCGACAGGACCATCGCGTGGTGCGGAGTGATGGTCGGGTTCCTCGGCATCCTCCTCGGCGCGTTCTCATGGCTCGCCGCCCGCGAGGCTAACCGGATCGCGGACGAGGCCAACGCACTCGCCCGAGAGTCCAACCAGATATCCAGGCAGGCCTGCGACCTGGCAAGCAAACAGACGGCTCTCCAGGAGAGCGTCGAGCAGCGTGAACTCGCCCAGCAGACGGTGCTTCGGCTGGACGCCATCAAGTTCGAGGGTGTGCGAAAGCCGCTGCAGGTTACGTTCAAGCCCGTGGTGCAGGGCGGCTCGGTTGTTAGGAACGTGCAGGTCACTCTGGGCCTGCTCAATGCGAGAACACCTGAGGCTGGGCTCGCCAGACCCGATGGTTTCTTCAGCGGATGCTGGTGCCTGCAGAGGCATCTGTCCAGTAGCGAGAGCCCCTTCACTGTAGCGGCGACCGTCAACGACCTCAGCTATGGCATTGTGCAGTTCCGCTACCGAATGACGTGGCAATATGGGGAGGCAGCGACGGGCAAGTGCTACGGGGAGATCAGCTATCTGCACGTGTCCCGCTGGGCAGCGGTTCGTAGAGTGGCGGCGCCTGTAGCCGGCAGACCCGTACCCGATCTTTCGTCCTTGGTCGTCGCGACTTCGGCGGCCAAGAACGGCTACGTGCCAGTTTCCTGGATCGGGCGGCAGGACGGGCAGGTCCACACGGGTAATGCCCGAACAGACTCCCTGCAGCGGCAAGGGCTCATAGACAACATGTCGTCGAGCGGGCAGGGGACGGTTGATGCGGGGACCGGCTATCGCGACGTTGGCGCGCGGTTCGGCCCCGGGACCGACGAGGGCGAAGCCGGCAGGCTCATGGCGGGGACGACAGTGTGCTTTGATTGCCGTGTAGGGGACTGGCTTCACCTGTCTGACAATCGTTGGGTTGCTGCGCGGTGTGTCAGGTACAACGTGGGTCTGAGCAAGGGCCAGATGGTTCGGCCGACAGAGGGCTACACGCTGTTAGGGAAGACCTGGTGGTGTAGCGTCAACGGGCTCTCGGGAGCCGGCCCCGCTCCGTGAACAGGCGTCCGCGCAAGTACCGGCCTCGGACCACATCGAGCTTGGCCATCTGTTGCCTGCTGCTCGCTGCGGTCGCCCGAAGTTGACAAGATCGATGCCCTGCCGATCCAGCCGGACTTCGTGGTCGCGCTCGGTGGCAACATCGCCGGCGGGCAGGACCACGCGGTGCTGCAGGACGCGCGCGACGGCTTGGACGCCGCGGCGCAGACGGGCGCGGTGGCGATCATCCAGCCGGGCGGCTCGATCCGCGACGCCGAGGTCATCGAGGCGGCCGACGAGCACGGGCTGGCCATGGTCCTGACGGGCATGCGGCACTTCTGGCACTAGACGGCAGACAACCGGGGTCTGGGAGCAGGGAACTGGAATCCTCTCGCGCAGGAGGATGCAGTGACCGAGATCAGCGACTTCAAGCAGTTGGATGCCTGGCAGAAGGGGCGGGACCTCGTCCAGATCATCTACGGGATCACGTTGCGCTTCCCTGGAGCCGAGCGCAATGCGCTGGCCAGCCAGATGCAGCGGGCAGCGATCTCCGTCCCTTCGAGCATCGCCGAAGGCTACGGCCGCGGCACGCGGCAGGAGTACATGCATTCCCTGCGTCTCGCCCGGGGCTCGCTGTGCGAGCTGGAGTCCCAGTTGATCCTGGCGCACGACCTGGGGCTCATCGCCGACCCGGAGCCGATCAGCGTCGTGATCCGTGACACGCACCGCCTGTTGCACGGTCTCCTGAGGGCGCTGCATCGGCCCCCCGGAGACGGGAAGGAAGTCTCACAGTGACGTCTCACCCGTCCGTCGGACGGACGTTCCCGGTTCCCCGTTCGCAGTTCCCTGCCTTTCCGGCCAGGGGCGGTTGCGGTATTCGCCCCGCGCGGTAGCCATACCGGCGCGGGGCCAACTGATTGCGCGCGTCCGCCACGGACGCGCCCACGCGCACCCTAGCACACAACTCAAGGAGCCCCTCCATCATGATGAACCGCACACTGGCCCAGGCCGACCACGAGATCGCTCGCATTCTGGCTGACGAGCTGGAGCGCCAGAAGTATACCTTGATGCTTATCCCCTCCGAGAACTACGCCTCGCGCGCCGTCATGGCCGCGGCGGGCTCGGTGTTCACCAACAAGTACGCCGAGGGCTACCCCCGCAAGCGCTACTACAACGGCTGCGAGAACTACGACCGGCTCGAGCAGCTGGCCATTGACCGTGCCAAGGACATCTTCCGGTGCGACCATGCCAATGTTCAGGTCCACACCGGCTCGCAGGCCAACATGGCGGCGTACTACTGCCTGCTCAACAAGGGCGACCGCATCCTGGGCATGAGCGTCGCCCACGGCGGTCACCTCACCCACGGCCTGGACCGGAACTTCTCGGGCCTGTTCTACGAGAGCCATTCGTATGGCCTCAACCCCGAGACGGACCGGCTGGACTACGACCAGATTCTCGAGGTCGCCAAGACGGTGCGCCCCAAGGTGATCGTGGCGGGCGCCAGCGCCTACCCGCGCATCATTGACTTCCAGCGCTTCCGCGAGATCGCCGACGCCGTGGATGCCTGTCTGATCGCCGACATCGCCCACATCGTGGGCCTGGTGGCGGCCGGCTCGCATCCGGACCCGGTGCCCTACTGTGACATGGTGACCTCGACGACCCACAAGACCCTGCGCGGGCCCCGCGGCGCGCTCATCCTGTGTCCGGACAAGTGGGCTGACAAGCTCGACCGCGCGGTCTTTCCCGGCGTGCAGGCGGGGCCGCTGATGCAGATCATCGCCGCCAAGGCGGTGGCCTTCAAGGAGGCGCAGGAGTTCGGCTTCCGCGAGTACCAGCGGCAGATCATCCGCAACGCGCAGTTCCTCGCCCAGGCGCTGCTGGATGAGGGCTTCCAGCTCGTGACGGGCGGCACTGACAACCACCTGATGCTGGTGGACCTGCGCAGCAATAACATCAGCGGGCGCGACGCAGCGAATCTGTGTGAGATGGCGGGCATCGTGGCCAACAAGAACCTGATCCCCGGCGACCCCGCCAACCCCGTGGAGACCAGCGGCATCCGCTTTGGCACGCCGGCCGCCACCACTCGGGGCATGAAGGAAGCCGAGATGGTGCAGATCGGCCAGTGGATCGCGCGCGTGATCCACGACGGGCGCAACGAGGACGGCAGTCCGAATGAGGCCGTGCTGGAAGACATTCGCGGCCAGGTCCGCAGCCTGTGCGAAGCCTTCCCGATCTACGAGGACCTCGACGTCAGGTAGTTGACTCGCTCACCGGGGAGCCGCCGGCGGTTGCGCCGGCGGCTCTCTCGTTCGTGACGCGGAGGCGACCGATGTCTCGGACGAAGCCACCGTCGCGGCATAGAGGGATCGCGCCCAGGCTCATGGTGCTGCTGGCCATGTGTGGTGTGGCCTATGCCGGCGCGAGCCTCCTGCACCGCGCCACGACCGGCCAGACGGACTTCTCGGTCTTCTACCGCACGGCAGAGGCCATCCGGGGAGGCGCCCCGGCCGAGTTCTACGCGCGGAGGGACGAGGCCACCGGCTTCCACCGCTGCATCTCCCCCTCCGGGACGGCCCTGTTCTTCTACATGCCCTGGCTGAGCATACGCGGGGCAGCCCTCGTGTGGATGGGGCTGAACCTCGGCCTGCTGGTGGTGTCGGCCTGGTGCCTGTGGCGCGTCTTCGGGGCCCTGGAGCGGCAACGCCGGCTGTACCGGGGCACATGGCTGTGGGCTTGCGCGGTCCTGATGATCCTGTCGGTAGACTGTCTGCAGGTCGGGCAGTTGAGTCTGCTGTTCACGACCTGCTGGCTGGTGTACCTGCTGGCCGGCGAGGGACTGCCCGGGGCCGTGCTGCTCATGCTGCCGACGGCCATCAAGCTGTACCCGGGGCTGCTCTTCGCCGTGCCGGTGGGGCTGCGCCGGTGGCGGCAGGTGCTGTGGCTGCCCGTAGCGGCCATCCTGGTCGGCTGGCTGCTGGCATGGCTGCCATACGGCGGGCACCTGCCGGGGATGTGGGCGGGCTTCTTTCGCTACATGATCCTCGGCGGTGAGAGCAGCCGCGCCCTGGCGATGGTAGACCCCTACCTACCCAGCAACCAGAGTCTCGATGTGACCGTGCTGCGCTACCTGGCGGACCTGCCGGGCTTCAGTCAGGCTCACCCCCACTTCCCCCACCTCACCCTCGACCCGGCCGTCGTCATGCGCCTCATCCTGGCGCTCAAGTTGGTCATTCTGGTACTCACCGGCATCGCCGCCTGGCGGCTGGGCAAGCGAGCCGCGGCCCGGCCGCACTGGACGGCGCTGGTGATGCTGGCCCTGTGGTCGGTGACGCTGTACCTGCTGCTGCCGGAGACGAAGGCGCGCTATGCGGTGTATACGTTCCCGGCGTGGCTGCCGCTGCTGGCGATGACCGGCGCGCAGCGCCGACGACGGGGGCCGTACCTGGGCCGCTGCGCGCTGATTGCCCTGGGGCTGGCCGCGCTGCTGGAGCTGCTGCCGGATGAACTACGGCTATACGGCACGGCCTGTGTGGCCACAGTCGTGGTGTGGGGGATGCTGCTGAGTGCCTCGTGGCGGGGGAACCTCGGGCCGCCACGGGTGTCAACACATTGAGAGTGTGTCTCCTGTAGCCGCCGCGACATCAGCCGCCGGGAGGGGTTCCATGCGCGCTGTCAGCCTCGTCGTGTGTCTGGTCTGCCTTGTCTGCTCCGTCGCAGCCGCCGTGCCCGTGACCGGGAAGGTCTCCGATGCCGCCGGCAAGCCGTTGGCCGGGGTGCGCGTCTATGTGCTGGTCATCGCCGACCGGGACGCCGAGAGCTTCCGCGCCCCGTGGAAGCAGGTGGTGACCGGGGCGGATGGGGCCTTTGCGCTCGATTGGCCGCTCGCGCCGGAGAAGGTCTCCTACTCCATGGCCATGGTTTACCAGCCGGGGCTGGCGGTGGACTTCGTCTCCGGGGGGAGGCTCGTGCCGCTGAGCTTCGTGCTCAAGCCTACGGTGCCGATCAAGGGGAGTGTGCTGGGGGACGATGGCAAGCCGCTGGCCGGAGCGCGCGTGACGCTGGACTCGTGCTATGAGCAGAGCGAGGGCAGCTACAAGCATGGCCAGGTCCCCCCCGAGTTGCGAGACGTGCTCGCGGTGCGGACGGACGCCAACGGGCAGTATGCGCTGGAGGTCGTGGCCACCGGCGTACGGCCTACGCTGGCGATCAGCGCTCCCGGCTACGGGGAGGCGCGGATCACCTTCGAGAAACAGGTGACGCCGGTGAGGCTCACACGGGCCGGAAGCCTGCGGGGGCAGTTGGTCTGCACCGATCCTGCTGTCCCACTGGCTGGCTGGACTGTGTCCGTCTACGGCACTGGCCCACCGGGCGGCAACACCCACTCGTACTACAACAGCGTCTGCCAGACGCAGGCGCAGGGGCAGTTCTCGCTCCCGGAGTTGCCGCCGGCGGACTACCAGTTCCGTGTCACCGCGCCGTCCGGGGTCGGTTACGGCGCGCGCGAGGGCAAGGCGACCGTCACCTCAGGCCAGACCGCCGAGATGAAGCTGACCGTCGAGAAGCTGCTGCCGGTCAAGGGGCGCGTGGTGGGGGCAGACACCAAGAAGGGCCTCGCCAACATCGGGGTCAGTGTCGGCTCGTCCGGGGCCCAGACCGGCCCGGACGGGACGTTCCGTGTGCAGTGTCTGCCGGGCACAGTCACCGCGTACGCCTATGACCGTGACTCCAACTACCGCTCCTCCGACTACCGGAGCCCCAAGCAGTACACGCTGGCCGCGCCGGGGCTCGACGTAGGAGACATCGTGCTGCAGCCGGCGTTCAGAGTGTCGGTGCAGGTGGTGGATGAGGCGGGACAGCCGGTGGCGGGAGCGAAGCTCAACTACCAGCAGTCCGGTGACGATGCCCTGCCTCCCTTCGCGCGCAGCGACCTGGCCACCGATGCCACGGGCAGCTACACGCTCAAGGGGCTGACGGGCGACACGCTCGTCGTGTCGGCGACGAAGGACGACCTGGCCTCGGAGCCCGCGCAGGTGGATGTTGCCAAGCAGCAAGGGCCGGTGAAGCTGGTGCTGCGGCCCGGGCTCATGTGCGCCATGACGGTGACGCTCCGCGACCAGGACGGGCGGCCGATCACCGATGCGGCCGTGCAGGTCTACGAGCAGACGAACCAGTACGGCAGGAACCGTGCCGCTCCGCCGGCGGATGCGACAGGATGCATCACGGCGGTGCGTCTGACGCCGGGCAACGGCTACAACTTCGAGATCGAG
The DNA here is from genome assembly GCA_021372615.1 of bacterium. Classification (NCBI taxonomy): domain Bacteria; species bacterium. The sequence continues at coordinate 10,737 of JAJFUB010000014.1, forward strand.
GCGCCCGGCTGCTGGCCCATGGGCACCCCGAAGTGGACCGCCGTGGCCGGGCAGACGCATGACTGCGGGGTCATCACACTGACGCGCAACCGGGGCCTCGTGGCGGGGAAGGTCGTGGACGCCGCGGGGAAGCCGGCTGCGGGGATGATCGTCGTCTGCTCTATGGAAGCGCCCCAACCCGCGTCAGCGACCACCGGGGCAGACGGGAGCTTCCGACTGGCGGGGCTGATGGAGGGGCCGGTGTGCCTCTTCGTGCACAGCGGCGGGCTGCGCTGCACGGCGCAGATAGCCAAGACGGGGCAGGAGGACGTGGTGCTGCAGGCGCCGGCGGCGCGGCCGCTGAGGTACAACGCGGGCGAGGCCGCCCGCGCTACTGGTGGAGGGGGTGAGGCCGCCGGTGCTGGTGAGCCATCTCCCCAAGCGGCCCAGCAGGCGCAGGACCTGATCCTCGAGGCACTGGAGAAGACGAAGGGCGGAGACACCTGGGATCGCTGGCGGCTGCTGCTGGCGCTGGCCAAGCGCGACCCGCAGTTGGCGCTGCAGACTGCGGCCGCCCACGGCGACAAAGATGACGGCGTGCGGGCCGTCGTGGCCATGCAGCACCTGTGCGATGCGCCGCAGGATGCGAAGCTGATGTTGCAGGCCCTCGATCCCGAGCAGGTGCAGCAGAGCATCATGTATGCCCATGGGTGGCACCTCGGCCGGGTCGCGCCGGAGATGGGGGCGAGGATCGGTGAGGCGCTGCTCGAGAGCGCCCGGCGCCAGCGCGGCAGCGAGAGCGTCTCGGGATGGGCCCTCGCGCTGCGGTGGCTACAGCGGTACGACCCGGCGCAGGCCGAGGCGCTGATCCCCGGGTTGCTGCTGCGGGCCCAGACCCTCGGCGTCTCCGAGCGCGATGCCTATGCCCGGACCATGGCGGCCCAGATCATCGTGGGACAGGACCCGGCGGCGGCGCTGGAGCTGCTCAAGCCCATCGCCGATGACAACGACCTGCAGCGCTACACGGCCAAACTGGCGCCGTGCCTGGCCGGCCGCGACCCGAAGCGCGCTGTGGCCCTGCTCAAGGGCCTCAAGCAGGACTGGTACCGGGAACAGGAGATGCCCGAATGCCTGGCGGCCTTCCCGGCGGCCCAGCGCGACCTGGCGCTGGCCGAGGCGCGGCAGCTCAAGAGCGCCTACGCGAAGGCCCGGGCACTGGCGAAGCTGGCGCAGTTGCTCCCGCGCGAGCAGGCACCGGGGCTGCTGACGGAGGCCGCCGAGGCGCTGTTGCAGGGCGGCGACATGCGTGGCTACCCGATGCAGGAGAACGTGACAGGCTTGTTGTGCCTGGGGCTCGTCGCGCAGCGGCTGGGCTGTGAGGAGTACCGAGAGATCGTCTGGCGCGGCGTCGCCGCGCACGCCCCCAACGCCGACTATGGGCCGCGCCCTGTTTCCGAAAGCGCGCGCACGCAGGTCCAGTTGGCCTCGCGCCTGGGAACGTGCGACCCGGTTCTGGGGCGGCACATTCTGGAGTTGGCCCTCAAGCGCGTGGGCGACTGGCGCCAGGAGGAAGCCTACACGCAGCGGAGCATCGTCTCCGCGGCGGCGGCGATTGACCCGCAGTGGGGGCTGGAGCTGGTGCGGCAGATGCCGCTGGACCCGGACGTGAAGAAGCGGGACGGGTGGACCGCCGGGATGCTTGCTGTCGCCGGCCGCCTGTGGCAGAGCGAGGCGGAGCGGACGACGGCGCTGCTGCAATCCGACGGCATGGGTCGTTCATGGCTTGCGGAAGACGACAGCCTGGATTAGGATAGGCACAGGGAGGCTATGATGCGTCCGGCTTTCGGGCTGTTAGCGTTATGTGTGGTCACGGCCAGCTCGCACGTTGCGGCAGCGGCGGCGCCGACGCCCCTGCAGTTCGTGGACGAGTGGGCCGCCCTGGGCACGCCGCTGTACGGGCAGCAGGCAGTGGCGCTGGGGGCGCCGCAGCAGGTCGGCGGCGGCAAGCAACTCGAGGCGACCTTCAAGTTCAGCGGCACGAAGGGCGCTGTCGTCCCGCTGAAGGTGGTGCTGGTCGAGGGCGTTCAGGACACGTCGCTGCTCGTGGACAGCAATGGCGATGGGACATGCACACCCGAAGAGGCCGCGGCGGTCGCGACCGACGCACAGCGTCCCCCCGGGTTCGCTCCACCCACGCAGCAGGTGTGGGTGGCGGAGCTGCAGCAACCCGTCAAGCGCACGGTCGCCTTCCGCCTCAGCGCCATCCCCGGGATGATCGCCATGGCGCTGCGCGGCTATGCCGCCGGTGAGGTCGTGTGCGGCGGCGGGGCCCATCGTCTCTTCGCGGCGGATACGAATGCCAACCTCGTGCTCGATGAGGGCACGGACACGCTCACCGTGGACCTGAACAATGACGGCAAGCTCGACGGGCCGGGCGAGCGGCTCTTTGTGGCGTCGTCGGTGGACATCGCCGACCGCCTCGTGCAGCCCACCCTCGGTGCGTCGTTCCAGAGCCTCGCCCTGACGGTACAGCCTGCCGGTGAGGTGCCCGTCCGCTTCGCCCTCGCGGCACTCAAGACGCCGCCGGTCAAGCTGCTGGCCTCCGTCCAGCGACAGGGCGGTGGCGCGATCCTGCTGCAGAGTCTCAGCCAGCCGGTGAAGATGCGCACAGGCGACTACAGCATCGAGAGCCTGTCGGTGGGAGTGCGCGGGGCCAACGGCAAGAACATGTACTACAACTTCGAGCGGACGGGGAAGGGCGTCAGCTTCCCGGTCCGGATCGGCGGACCGGCCAGCGTCGAGATGATAGGGAAGCTCAAGCTGGTTCCGCGCTGGAGTCTGGAAGGCCCGAACGGCGAGGCGCTCAAGAGCGCCGCGCCCGGGGCGGAGTTGCGCTGCGAAGTGGATGCTGTGACAGCCACGGGGCTGAAGCTGACGGGGTGCAACACGGGCAACGCGGAGGAGAACTATCCCACCCAGGTGCCGCCGCGGATGGCGCTGCTGGACCCGGCCGGCAAGGTGCTGTTCAGCGGCGCCATGACCTTTGGGTGAGGGAACTCCATCTCGGGCTCCGTGCGAGTCCCCTCCGCAGCTGCACCCGGCAGCTATACGCTGCGCATGTCATATGACCTCGGCCCGCTGGCGGGAACCGTCGTGGGCGAGACGACGGTGCCGGTCGTGAAGTAGTCACTGCCCAGGGGGATCCGGGCAAAATGCAGGGGCGTTGTCTCCCGCTGCTCTTCATCTCAGTGTGCCTCGCCGGCTGTGCGGTCAGACCGACCGAGCCGACGATCTTTCATGCCGCCCGCGCCGGTGATGTGCGGGCGGTGCGCTTCTTCCTGCGCGAGACCGAGGTGGGCGCCGCCGACCGCTCGTGGCAGATGACGGCCCTCCACCACGCAGCCTGCGCCGACCAGACCGCTGTCGTCACTCTGCTCCTGCAACGCGGCGCCGACGTCAATGCGACCGATCGCGAAGGCCTCAGCCCGCTGCACTGGGCCGCGGCCCACGGCCGCGAGCGCACCGCCCAACTGCTGGTCGCCGCCGGGGCCGATGTGAACCTCCGCAGCAAGGAGGGGGTGCGCCCGCTGCACTGGGCGGCCCTGGGGGGCTCCGAGGCGATCGTGGCCCTGCTACTGGACAAGGGCGCCGACCCCAACGGCGGCGATATCGCTTTCAGCAAGACCACTCCCCTGCATCTGGCCGCCTGCTACAACCGCCTGGCCATCGCCCGCCTGCTGCTGGACCGCAAGGCGGATGTGAACGCCTGTGATGCCGCCGGCAACACGCCGCTGCACGAGGCGGCCGGCAACGGCTACGCCGACATGGCGCAACTGCTCCTGGCCCACGGCGCTCGCGTGGCTGCCTGCGCGGCCGATGCGGACGCGCTGGGGACACCCCTGCACGAAGCGGCATTCTACGGCCGCACGGACCTGGTCAAGCTGCTGCTCGCGGCGAGGGCGCCGGTGAATGCCCCCAACGTGCAGGGGGCGACGCCACTTGTGGCCGCCGCCGCGGGAGACCAACCGGAGACGGCCCAGGCGTTGCTGGACGCCGGCGCCCAGGTGAACGCGACTGACCACAACGGCGACACGGCGCTCTTCGCGGCGGCGGGGGCAGGGGACCCGGAGATCGTGGCGCTGCTGCTGCGTCACGGGGCTCGGGCTGACGTGACCGACCGGGCGGGAAGCACACCCCTGCAGGCAGGGGTCGAGAGCGGGCGCGCCGAGGTCGTGACCAAGCTGCTGCAGGCCGGCGCCAACCCCAACCGGATACTCTCCCCCACCTCTCGGACCATGGTCTTGCATGAAGCTGCCCGGCGCGGCTACACGGACATCGTGCAGGCGCTGCTGGAGCGCGGGGCGCAGGTGAACGCGCGCGATGGGCAGGGCCTGACGCCGCTGTACTGGGCGCGCACGAAGGGCTTCGACGAGACGGTCGCGGCGCTGGCGGCCCGCGGGGGGAAGCCATGAGGCGACGAGTGAGATGCTGCGTGGGCCTGCTCCTGGTCGCGGCGCTGGCGCTGTCCGGCTGCCGACCGCGCCCACGCGCGAGCCAGCCGGTCATGCCCCTCGTCGGCCCCGAGAGCGGGGAGGACATCAAGGCCTTCGCAGCGGCACTCAGCCGATCGAACTACACCAGAGCGGCCGAGCTGGCCCGGATCGGGCATGTCCTCAAGGAAAGGGACGAGTCGGGACGCACGCCTTTGCACCTGGTGACCGCGCGCAGCGGGCCCGATGGCGTGTGGCGCCCGGACGGCGACTACGAGGCCTACGGCCTGCGGGGGACGCCGCTGATGGCCCAGCACCCCATCTTCTTCCTGGCCGAGGACCTGATCGAGGCCGGCGCCGATCTGGAGGCGGTGGACAGCCAGGGCAACACGCCGCTGCTGGCGGCGGCACAGGTCGCCGGGGCGCAGATGGTCACGCTCCTGGTCAGCAAGGGCGCCAACGCGCGCGCCGCCAACAGCCAGGGACAGACGGGGCTCCACCTGGCGGCGTTTGCGGCCAGCGCCGACACGGTGCTCGCGTTGCTGGGGGGCAAGGCGGACGCCAACGGCGCCGACCACGAGGGCAACACGCCCCTGCATGTCGCGGCCCGCGAACCGTCCGAGGAGGTCATCAAGTACCTGCTGCAGGCCGGAGCACAGGTGAACGCGCGCAATGGGCAGGGAGAGACCCCGCTGCACGTGTGCGCGCGGACCTGGCACACGGTCACGGCCCGGGCGCTGCTGCAGGCCGGCGCCGATGTCAACGCCGGGGGACCCGGCGGGGCGACGCCGCTGCACGTGGCGGCGGCGAACGCTCAACTGGAAATGGCGCGGCTGCTGATCGAGCAGGGGGCGTCGCTGCAGGCGCGGGACGACCAGGGGAGGCGGCCGGCGCAAGTCGTGGCCGCGTCGGCCCGGCCGCAACTGGCGGCTCTGCTCGGGGGACAGCAGCAGACCCGCCGGACCCTTGACCCGGCCCTGGGGCAGCGCCTCTACGACGCTGCCGGCCATCGCGACACGGACACCGTCCGGGGGCTGATCGGTCAGGGGGCCGACCCGAACTGGACGGGCCCGGACGGCCGCACGCCCCTGCACCAAGCCGTGGAGTGGCAGGAGAAGCCCGAGACCACGAGACTGCTGCTGGACGCCGGGGCGAGCCCGGACGCGCGGGACGCCGGGCCCGGCAAGACAGCGCTGCACCTGGCTCTCGACAAGCGGCACCCGGAGGTGGCCAAGCTGCTGATCGTGCGCGGGGCCGACGTGAACGCCCGGGACCGCCGGGGGCGCACGCCGCTGCACATCGCGGCGGAGCAGGGCTATGCGGACGTGGCGAAGATGCTGCTGGACCGGGGCGCGCTGGTGGACGCGCGGACGAAGGACGACGGTGAGACGCCCCTGTGGCAGGCGCTGGCGCCGGGCGACCTCGCGACGGTGAAGCTGCTGGTGGACCGTGGCGCGGACGTGCGCGCGCACCCCTACCGCACGATCACGACGATGACGGAGTACACACACCAGCCGGAGATCAGGGCGCTCCTGGTCGCCCACGGAGCGCCGCCGGATAACTGACGCACCAGGTGAGACATACCGATGACCTTTGCACAACGCCTGCGGACGATCGTCCGCTCGTGGCTCCACGCCCGCCGCGGGCGCTCGACCGACACCGGGAAGCGCGTGGCGGCCATCGTCGCTGACATCGCGACCGCGGTGAACGAGGCCAAGCTTGCGGCCGCGCACGCGTCGGCCGAGGCCAAGCGCCTGGAGCGCACCCGCGAGCGGACCCGGACCGAGGCCGAGGAGTGGGCGCGACGGGCGACGGTGGCGCTGGGCAAGGAGCGCGACGACCTGGCGGCCGAGGCGGTCAAGCAGGAGGCCGCGCTGCGGCAGGCGGCCGAGGACCTGCAGCCGACCATCAAGGCCCTGCAGGAGCGTGCCACCGATCTGTATGCGCGGGTCCAGCCGCTCGAGACGCGACTGACGGAGGCGCGGCTACGACTGACGGAACTGCGGCTCCGCGAGGGTTCGCTGGAGGCGGCCCAGACCGTCCAGGGGGTGCAGGAGCAGTTGGCCGACCCCTGGCGCACCGGGAAGTTTGATGAGCTGGACCAAGCCATGGACCGCTGGGCGGCCGAGGTGGGAACGCGGGAGCTGATGGAACTCGATCCCATGCAGGCCAAGCTGCGCGTCGTGGACCGGCACCTGGCGGAGATCGAGCAGCGCCTGGCGCAACTGCGTCGGGCGGAGCAGAAGCCGTAGCGGCGCGATTCATCGCGCCCCCGGGGGGCGGGCGGTTACCAGGCGCGCCAATGCGCACCATCACGGGAGGGGCCACATGCTGGCCAGCCGAGGAGTCCATGTCGTGCTGGCGCTGGCAGTCGCCATCGTCACACTCTACGCCGGGAGAGCGCTCAGTCCGTGGCTATACGTGCCGGGACTGGTGCTGTTTGCGCTCCTGGCGATGTCAGCCACCGACCTCATCGAGACCATCGCGATCCAGCGTGCCTGGCGTGAACTGAAGCGCCACGAGCGTTTCGCGGAGCTACTGGCCGACGCGGACAGGCTACTGGCTGAGGACATGCCCGAGGAAGCCGAGGAGGCCTACCTGGCGGCCTCGGAGTTGCGCGATGACCCGGCCGTGGTGATTGTCCGGTACATGCAGATGGCGAACCGCTCGCGGGAGATGGGAGACTACAAGGAGGCCGGCAAGTGGCTCGAGCGGGCCAAGCGTATGACCAGGTCGTAGGTCGGCTGGCGGCCTGGGGGGCGCTGTTAGTGGAACGCTACCGCCCCGCGGCGCTGCGCGGGCTGCAGTGGGCCCGGGAGCGCTACCGGACGCTGCCGCCCTGGTGCCATCAGGCAGTGGCCACCGGGCAGCGACTGGGGGCGCGCGGTCTCGTGCTCGGCAAGCAGTGGCTGCTGGACTTCCCGGTGCATCCGGTGCGCACGCGGCGGCCCCTCGCGGCGGCGGCGCTGGCCTATGTCGCGCTCCTGGTGCTGTGCCTGGTGGCCTGGCAGAATGTGATGGTGGACGTCGAGACCAAGCCGGAGCAGAAGCCCTGGGAGAAGGAGATGGCCGAGGCGCCGGACCTGCCGACGAGCTACGACGTGAACCCCTTCATCCTGATGGCCGGCGACCGAGGCGGATGCCGCAGGCCGGACCAGGGCATGGTGGCCATACCGGCCGGAGCAGTGATCCTGGGGAGCGACGAGTACGACTTCGGCACCCAGGGCAATGAACTGCCACGCCACCGGGCGAAGGTGGCCGCCTTCGAGATGGACAGGACGGAAGTGACCAACGAGCAGTTCTACCGGTTCCTCCAGGCGACCGGGGGCGAGATGCCGAAGGCGTGGGGCGGCCGGCCCCCAACGGCAGCCATCGCCTGGCGCCCCGTCGTGGGCGTCCCCTTCGCCCAGGCGGAGGCCTACGCCGCGTGGGCCGGCAAGCGCCTGCCCACGGAGGCGGAATGGGTGCGGGCCGCACGTGGCGATACGCTGCGCACCTACCCGTTTGGCGACATCGAGCGGGACCGTGTGGCCTGCGGCTGGTGGCACATGCCCACCATCGCCGGCTCGATGGACGATGACCGCAGCCTCTATGGCGTGCGGGACATGACCGGCAATGCGGCCGAATGGACCAGCGACGTGTACCGCACCTTCCCGGGCAATCCGCAGCCCGTGCTCGACGAGACGCAGCGCGTAGTGAAGGGCAGCAGCTACTGGGGATCGGTGGACGAGGGCCGTTGTGCGGCGCGGGTGGGGGTGCCCCTGTCGGGGGAAGGCAAGCCCGTGGGCATCCGCTGCGTGCGCAGCCTGGCCCACTGAAGCAGACGGAGCGTAGCAGATGTCGGCAGCCATGCGAGCGATGGCAGCGTTCCTGGGCCTGGCGTGGGTGGTCGTGCTCCCGCTGTGGATGATCGGCGAGAGCATCCCGTCCACGCTGCGGTCCGAACGCGTGCGCGCGGCCGACTGGCAACGGGCCATGCAGGCCGAGATGGACCTGCCGCACCGTTGGCAGTCCGGTCATGGCCGCCCGCCCCTGCTGCCCGTGGATGGCAAGCTGTCGTGCCGGGGCTCCCAGGTACTGCTGACAGGCACCGCGCTCGTCCCGGGGACGTTCCGCACCGACAGCATCGCGCTGGCGGTGGCGGGGCCGGGGGACCCCGAGGCCCCCTATGTTCCCCCCCGGCCGCCGCTGATCCCCTTCCTGGGGCCGCCGCCCGAGAAGATCATCCCCACCCAGGTCCTGGAGCTGTGTTGCGGCATACAGCAACCCGGAGAGGCGCAGCGCCAGGGCCTCCGCGTCCGCTATGCGAAGTACGAACTGACGGTGTTCGGCGCCGATGCCGAGACGCCGCTGTTCCCCCCGGCCAACGTCTGGCATAGCGGGATGGATGACGCAGCGCCGGTGCTCGCGCTGGCAGTGCAGGACAACCACGTACAGGTGCGGCTCAATGGCCGCCTGGAGTTGGACTTCCACACGACGGCGCCGCTGCCGGGCGCGGTGGGAGTGACAGCCCGCGACGGGGCGCTACTGCTGGGCCGGATCGAGGTGACGCGCCCCCGCTAAGATGCGCACCCGCAGCCGCCTGGCCATTGCACTCGGCAGTATCCTCTGGCTCCTGGGCCTGTCATGCCTGATCGTCTGGCACCAGATCTGGGCGCCCGTCTTCGCCGCCCCCGGGCAGACGACGAGCACTGTCACCCCCTACTACGCAAACGACCCCGGCGGCTCGTTCCGCGACGACTTCGATGCCAATGAGCCCCTGGAGCGCCGGGAGGTGGACATCGTCCACCCGCGGCACGGCCCCTTCGCCTGCGAAGCCGATACTCCGGGCGGCGGGCAGGCGCGGCTGACGGGCGGGGCCCTGATGGCCGCCACCCGGCCCGTGCAGGACGGGACCGTGTCGGTGCGGTTCAGCCACCCCGACGGCGGCGACCCGACGGCCGGCGTCTTCGTCACCGTCTTCGGCCGCGTGCAGGAGGAGACGCAGCCGACGCGGCGCGACCTGCTCCCCTACCAGACCGGCTACGCCTTCGAGTGGGACATGCACGATGGGCGCCAGCGACTGTGGGCGGGCAACACGCTCCTGGCCGAGCGCCCGGCCCCCGGTGACAGCCATCCGCACAGTCTCGCCCTGGTCATGCAGGGCGCTGCGCTCGAGGGCCTGGTGGATGGCGCTGTGGCCCTGCAGGCCAGCGACAGCCGCTACCAGACCGGCCTGGTCGGGTTCGGGGGCCACGGGCGGCTGCCGATCGTCTTCACGCGGTTCGAGCTGGCGCGGCCGGGCCAGGGCGGCCCCAAGCCACCGGTGGATGTGGGGGCGCCCTTCGGCCTCACCGAGGCTTTCAACGGCCTGGGCGACGAGCCGGAACAGGACAGGAACAAGGAGACGTACTCGTACGGCAGCTCGGGCAAGCCGATTGTCTACAGGCCCTGGTATGCTGTGCACGGGAGCTACGGCCAGAATGTGCGCCGCCGCCGCGACGGCGTGAATCAGGTGGTATTGGCCGAGTGCTTCTATCTGCCGATTGACAGCAAGCACGCCCGGACCTGCACCGTCACGGCCTCCTGCGGCCGCATCCGCCTGATGCCCCGCGAGCAGGCCTACACGCCATCCCTCGAGCACGCCACCGTCAGCACGTTACTGGTGAGGGTCCAGTCCGCCGATGCGCCCCTGGCGGGGTGTTACGGTCTGGACTACGACTGGCAGCAGCAGAGGCTGCGGCTCTTCCGGTCGGACGCCACCGGCCCGCCGTCGCGGGAGCGCTGGCCGCGGCGGACGCCGACACGGCGCGTGGAACTGAAGGCCGCCCGGGTAGCGCCTGCGGTGGACCCGGCGCTGCTGGTGCTGTCGGTCCAGGGCACGACGATCAGCGGCGGCGTCCAGGGGCAGCCGCTGCTCACAGCAGTGGACGCAACGTACGCGCAGGGCTACGTGGGCTTCGGCGCCGCCGAAGACACCACGGCGGTGTTCGACTGGGTGAGGATGACGGGGGAGTAGCGCGAGAGGGTGCACCACGCCATGAGTGACGACCAGCCGACGTACACGACGCTGGATGGCTCGCTGATCCGCGAGATCATTCGCCCCGAGCGGCAGGGCAGCCGCCACCTGAGCCTGGCCGAGGCCACGATCGCGCCCGGCCAGTCCACGACGCGCCACCGCCACCGGCAGTCCGAGGAGGTCTACTTCGTGCTAAGCGGCGAGGGGATCGTCGAGGTGGCCGCGCGGCAGCAGCCGGTGCAGACGGGCGACGCGGTGCTCATCCCCCCCGGCGCCGAGCACCGCGCCACCTGCCTGAGCAACACCCCCCTCCGCCTCCTGTGCCTCTGCAGCCCGCCCTACCAGCACGAGGACACGGAGCTGACGGAGGGAGTCGTGGTGTAGCGGGACGGGGAGTTAAGTATGGTGTCCCCGAGATTCCGGGATTCCCGAGATGCCTGATCTCCGGGATCAGACATGACGGGTGCGTTCGAATGGGCGCAGGTTAGCCCGGGTGGGAGGGTCCTCGTGTCTACACGCGAAGCCATTGCCGCCATACGCAAGCGTATGGAGAGACTACAACCGGTGGTTCTCCTGTGGCAAGATAGCCAGCACGAACAGGCGTCGGCCTGGGCGGACGTGTGTCCCCTTGATGACAGTACCGTAGCTCTGGCACCGATCCGCGGGACCAAAGGCATTCCGGGTGGCGTCTTCCAGGCCCGAGTCGTGTTCACAGTACCCCACTCATCAACCGTCATGGAGATTGCGGGGACAGCTTCTCGCGAGGAACTGCCGCCCTTGCACACCGGACTGACGAAGGCCCTCTCAATGGGGTCACACGGCGGCCCGTGGTCTCGAGACGTCGGCCTGTCTGAGGCAGTGAGAATGGTAGTCGATGGCGCACGGGAGTGCGCTATTGGCGCCTGTCCGCCTTCGCACTTGGCCGAACTGGGTCTGCGCGTACCCTTCAGCCTCCCGTTCACCGATGCAGCCTCACTGGACACGGCTTCGCGTCTGCTGGAGGAGACGCTGTACGATCCGTGCTGGATCGACCATGATGAGAGTCAGCAGCAAGTGCGACTGAAGCTCTGGGAGGTGGACGCCGGAATATGCCGCCACGGTATGTGTGCTGCCGTGCCCTGGGAACTGGAGATCAACTCAGTCGTATCGTTGCGAGTCCGCGATGAGACAGCTCTCGGTATGGTCGACTTCTGGGGCATGACCTATACCTCACGTTCCCAGGTCATGCGTTTCCGGCGTAGACCTAGGTTTGGCCTGACCACTTGGAGGTATCCGCTTGTGGAACTGCGGGTAGCAGGGCTTGAGGGCGCTGTGCGCTCCTGCGGTCAAGCCACATGGGCGTGGGCGGAGAGCGACAGGGCGCGATCGCGGTAGCAGAGAGCGATGGCCTCAACCTGCCAGAGCGGGAACGCCTGTGACAGGCTCTACGCCGTGACGGCCACTGCGTCCAGCGACTACTTGCGGGACTACCGCCCGCCCGGCAACCAGCGTTGACGCAGTTGGGGGACGCCATACTTGACTCGCGCCGTCGGGGCAGGGGCATGCGAGGGCCGAACACCGCGCCACCTGCCTGAGCAGCACCCCGCTCCGCCTCCTATGCCTCTGCAGCCCACCCTACCAGCACGAGGACACGGAGTTGACGGACGAGGTTGTGGCGTAGGGGGAGTTAAGTATGGTGTTCCCGAAATAGAGGAGGCGTGGCGTGACATCGAAGGAGCGCGTGCTGCGTAGCATTCGCCACGAAGCGGTGGACCGGACGCCCTATTACTACCTGGGGGGCCGCGTGGATGCGGCGCTGGCTCAGCGTCTGGGGGTGGCGGCGGGGGACAGCGAGGCATTGCTGCGATGCCTGGGCGCCGATGTGCGGTATGTGTGGCCGCGGCTGGTCCAGGCTCCCGGTGAAGTGCGGTACGGGTACAACTGCGGGGCCGTGCATGCCCGGCTGCACAACCAGCCGGGGGGACAGGGGCCAGCCATCTACCCCGTCGGCACGGCGCAGAACGTCGCGGACCTCGACCAGTGGCGCTGGCCCGACCCGGACTGGTTCGACTACGACGTTCCTGCCGACGTGGCCGCCGCCTGGCGCGACCAGGCGGTGGTGGCCTATGACATGGGCATCCTCTTCCTGTTCGCCATGGGCGTGCGCGGCCTGGAGCAGCTCATGATGGACATGGCGTGCGAGCCTGATCTGGCGCACGAGGTGTTCCGGCGCATCGCGGAGTTCAACCTGGAGCGCACGCGGCGCTTCCTGACGGCGAATGCCGGGCTGATTGACATCCTGGGGCTGGGCGACGATGTGGCCGGCCAGGGCGGCATGGTCATCAGCCCGGCCATGTGGCGGGAGTACATGAAGCCCCACCTGCAGCGAATGGTTGACCTGTGCCGCGAGTTCGCGGTCATCCCCTACTTCCACGGGTGCGGGGGCTTCCGCGACCTGTACCCGGACTTCATCGAGATGGGCATCGCGTGCACGGGCAGGCTGCAGACCGAGGCCAGGGGGAACGACCTGGGGGACGTCAAGCGCCGGTTCGGGCGGGACCTGTGCCTGTGGGGCGGCATTGACGGGCAGCAGGTGACGGTGCGAGGCACGCCCGATGAGGTGCGCGACCACGTGCGAGCGGTGCTGCGCATCGGGGCGCCCGGCGGCGGCTTTGTCGCGGGCCCCACCCACAGCTTCACCGAGGACACCCCGATCGAGAACATCGTGGCGGTGTACGAGGTCCTGCGCCAGGCGGCTGAGTGAGCACCGCCGGGACGCGCCGTCGGTACGCAGCCAGTTATCCCCAGACCGGCCATGCTTGGAAGGTAAACATACCCTCTTAGGCGAATGCCACCAGTAGCAGTGGGTGCCAAGCGTCGTCGCCCTCGCCGTTGCCATCTCGTTCGCAGCGCTCACACGTCCGGGCACTTGCTGCCATGTTCCCGTTTGGGAGGTGTTCGGCATGCCACGGATGCGCGTGCCTCGCCCTTGCTGGGTATCTCTCGTCTCTGCCGCCCTGACTGTGCTGTTGCTCTCCGCTTCATGTGTGACTTCCCAGCCGCAGCAGGCGATTGCCTTCACCAGCTACCGCGACGGCAACGGGGAGATCTACCGCATGACCGGCAGCGGTGAGGCTCAGACGCGCCTCACCTCCGATCCCGCCGAGGACCGCATGCCCAGGTGGTCGCCGGACGGCCGGACGATATTGTTCGTCTCGGCGCGGGACGGCAACACCGAGCTCTACTCGATGCGCGCCGACGGCGGCGAGCCGACCAACCTCACCCGCAACGCCGCCAATGACGACAGCCCGGCGTGGTCGCCGGATGGCTCCCGGATCGTCTTCGTGCGCTGGACGGCCGCAGGCAAATGGGACGTCTGGGTCATGGACGCAAGCGGCGGGGAGCAGCGTCAACTCACCCGCAGTCCCGAGGACGACATGTGTCCGGCCTGGTCGCCGGACAGCCAGTGGCTCGTGTACATGGGCAGCCAGGGGGGGCGCTTCCAGATCTTCAGGGTGCGAGCCGATGGCGAGATGCTCACGCAACTGACCCGCGAGGCGCCGGGCGCGGTGGATCCCGATTGGTCGGCGGATGGTGACTGGATCGCCTTCATGAGCGACCGCACTGGGGACTGCGAGATCTACAAGATGCGCCCTGACGGCTCAGCCCAGACGCGCCTCACCCACGCTCAGGGGATCGACCGCTACCCGCTGTGGTCGCCCGACGGAGTTGAGATCGCCTTTGTGAGTCAGCGCGACGGCAACAAGGAGATCTACAGCGTCCGCGCCGACGGCAGTGGCGAGAAGAACCTGACCAACAACCCGAAGGATGATTGGGACCAGGAGTGGTCCGCCAACAGCGAGTACCTCCTCTTCGTCACTGCCCGCGACGGCGCCGACGAGGTCTACGCCATGGACCGCTATGGCGCGCGGGTGCAGGCGATCTCGCGACATGAGGCGGGCGATGCGATCCCGCACCTGGGGCCGCCCCTCGCCGCCCCCCCGCCGCCGGTGGCGCAGCCGCAGCCCGGCCGAGGCATCATCGCCTTCAGCCGCGGCGGGCAGGTCTTCCTGATCAACCCCGATGGCAGCAACATGCGCCGTGTCGAGGGTATCGGGAACCTACAGGGGCTTTGGGCAGGACCCCGCCTGTCACCGGACGGACAGGCGGTGGCCTACGCCCGCGTCACCGATCCTGCTCGGAACCGGTTCCTGACGGATCTGTTTGTCTACTATCTGCCCAGCGGGCCCGAGGTGCCGGTAACGCGAATGCCCAGCGCCTACGGGAACATCTCGTGGAGCCCGGACGGAAGGCGACTGCTTGCCTGGTCGAACAGGGACCCCAACAACGACTTCAGCCTGGCCACTCACTGGTGGTTCCCGTTGGACGGTTCCCCCCGGGCAAAGCTACCCGCCCTGTACCCCGGGGACCGGTACTTCAGCTCCCAGTACGCCGACCTGTCACGCGACGGGCAGTGGGTTGCATATCTGCACGGATCCCAGGCCTCGGCCGCGAGGCTGGACGGAAGCAGGGCGCACCGCCTCTATGACCACAGCCAATCCCCCTGGGACTATGGGGACAGGACGCTATGCTTCAGCCCGGACGGAACCCAGATCGCGTTCCTGCGCTTCCCCGGCAAAGACCCTGATGCCTGGGGGCCCAGCCCACTGCGCGACGGCACTAAGACGGCGCTGAAGCATGAGTTGTGTCTGGTACCTGCGACCGGCGGTGTACCGCGGATCGTTGCTCAGGGGCTGGAGATCACCTTCGGCTGTACCGTCTCCTGGTCACCCGATGGCAGCGAGATCCTGATGGTGTGTGGGCTGGTCTCCGACCCGAACGACCGGTACGCCCTGCACATTGTCAACTTGGAGACCCGTCGCGTGCGCAAGCTGGTGACAGAGCCCGTCAACCAGCCGATTGTCTCGGCCGACTGGCGGTAGAACATCAATTCGGGGACACCATACCTAACTCGCGCCGTCCGGGCAGGGGCACCGCGGTAGCCGAGGACCGCGTGGTCTATCCGGGAGTTAAGTATGGTGTCCCCGAAATAGACCTACCCGCCGGGGAGGGCATAGCTCCAGAGGTGGGAGCCGATCGCGAAGTAGATGTGGTCGCCTACGAGGGCCGTGCCGCCGGTGATGGTCGCGGGCGGGGCGGCCAGCTTCTCGACCGCAAACCCCCGCTGTGTCACCCGTACCACTCCCCCACTCAGCACCGTGAGCAGGTGACCCTGGCCGTCCGGGAGCAGCGCGCTGCCAAACACCGCGCCCCCGCAGTCGGGCAGAGCCTGCGACCGGACCACCCTCTTCTCCTTCGGGTCGAACACGAAGAACGTGGCCGGGCTGGCCAGGCCGTAGACGAGGCCGTCGCTGCTGGCGTGCAGGGCCGCGATGCTGCTAGAACCGGGCACCGGCACGAGTTGGTACGCGACCTGCTTCGTCGGCCAGTCCAGGACGAAGAGCACGCCCTCCTTCGCGGCGGCGACGGTGCCGTGGCCGCCGGCGACAGTCGTGCCGCAGATCACGTTGCCATCGGGCAGGGCCGCCATCGCCGCCACGCTGTGGTCGGGGATGAGCTGTTTGTGGGTCAGCAACTGGCTCTCGTTGGTCTCCAGGTTGTAGAGGCCGATGCCCCCGCCCAGGTAGCCGTAGCCCGGCTCGCCGGACATCAGCAGGTGCTTGCCGTCGGGGTAGGCCAGGGCGCCGACGGGGACGTTAATGTCCGGGGCGTACTGCTTAAGCAGGCGGGGGTTGTCCGTCGCTGCCGTGCCGGGCCCGGTCCACGGCTGGCGGGTGTCGTACAGCCACAGCTTCCCGCCGGTGTATTCGTTGCCCATCACGTATGGGCCCTGGAAGGCAATGGATTTCCAGGCCTGGTGGCCGGGCTTGACCTCCAGCTTCTGGGTGCGCGGATCGAACGTGCAGGCGAAGGACGGGTGGGCCGAGGAGCCGTAGACGAGGCCATCCGGCCCGCCGGCGAGCACCCGGAGGTGCGTGCCCTCCGACTGGTAGTCGAAGGTGATCTTCCTGACGGTCTTGGCTTGCGTGTCCTCGACTTCCAGCCACTTCTGCTCAAGGTCATAGGCGCGGACGCGACGGCCGTCGGGCAGGTTGCTCAGGAGGGTGCCCCAGCCGATGTTGTGGACTGCCGCGCGGGGGCCCATCTGCTCCTTGGTGATGGGCGTGGCCTGGCCCCCGAAGAGCTGGAAGTGACTGTCCTTGAACTCGCCGTAAGCCTTGCCGTCGGCGCCGGGGTAGACGACGGCGGTGCCGATCTGGCGGTCGGCTTCGGGGATGAGCTGCCGCCGCTCGCCGGTGGCCGGGTTGAAGGCGACGATGTTGTGCCGGGCGGTGCCGATGCCCGCGTACACCCAGCCGGCGCTATCCACCGCCAGGTGCGAGGGGTACTGCTGCACCGGGTCGAGACGGCCGCAGTCCTTGATTTCGCGCGTCTTGGGGTCGAAGCAGATCAGGTGACAGCCGGAGCAACTGCCCGCATAGACGCAGCCATCGGGGCCTTCTGTGAAGCCCAGGTAGCACTGGCCGGCGACGGGGGCGGCGTGGAAGGTGAACTCGCGGGTGGCGAGGTCGAGCTCCAGGAACGTCGCCCCCTCACAGGTGTAGAACTTGCCGTTGCTGCCCAGGAGCGAGCCGTAGGGCGGGGAGTTGGGGGTGCCCTCGGGCATGAACACCTGGGTGGTCACGCCGGTGTCGAGGTCGATGACCAGCACCCAGGGACGAGGGCTGAGGTCGAGGCTGCAGGCGACGGCGACGTGTTTGCCGTCGGGCGTGCGGGTGGCGACGACCCCGCGCCGCTCGGCGAGCGGAACCGCCGCGCCGTGATCCATGAAGCCTGTCTGGGCGAAAACGCCCGTTGCGGCCGCACTCAGCGCGAGCATCGCCATCGTGATCGTCCCCCGTAGCGAGGTGGACATGGTTGCACGTCACCTCCGTCAGTGACCGACGCGGCGAGTGTCTCAGCCGTCGCGGCGCAGCACCCGGCCGAAGTGCCCGGCGGCGGTCACGTCGTTGTCGACCGCCACCTGCCCGTTGACGAGGACGAAGGGCATGCCGGTGGGGTACTGGTGGGCGTTGGTGAAGGCCGCGTTGTCGGCGACCGTGGCCGGGTCGAAGATGACGAGGTCGGCGAAGTAGCCGGGGCGCAGCCAACCGCGGTCGCGCAGCCCGTAGCGCCGAGCGGGCTTGGAGGTCATCTTCTCGACCGCCTCGCCCAGGGACATGAGCCGCTCTTCGCGGACGTACTTGCCCAGCACGCGAGGGTAGGTGCCGTAGTTGCGCGGGTGGGTGGCATAGCGGCCGAAGACCTCCAGGTGGGCATCGGTGCCAACCATCACGAGCGGGTGCGCCAGGATGGTCTTCAGGTTGTCCTCGCTCATGGTGAAGCCCACCGCGCCGATGGCGTTCTCGGCATTGCGGCGCTCGATCTCCAGGGAGACATCAATGGCTTCGGCGCCCCACTGCGCCATGAGGTCCGCCACGGTCTTGCCGTCCACCTCCGGGTCGGGCTGCTTGAGGGAGGTGAACATGAGCTTGTCGGGGCCGCCGTACTGGGCCAGCAGGCTCGCGATCTCCTGGCGGAAGTGCTCGATGACGTCCGGGTCCTTCAGGTGCTCGCGCCCCCCGCGCTGCTGTGCCTCCTCGTAGCACCAGCGGTTCATGATGTTGGTGGAGCCACCGTGCCAGCCGATGTACGGATAGCGGTCGGCGGCCACGTCGAGGCCGCGCGCCACGGCGTCCTCCATCATCTCCAGGACGAGGTCGAGCTTGTCCCAGAAGGCGGGCCCGTCGGTCTTCAGATGCGAGATCTGCACGGCGATGCCGGTCTGGTGGGCGACCTCGATGGCCTCGGCCACCGCCTGGAGCAACCCCTTGCCCTCGGAGCGGATGTGGCTGGCGTAGATAGCCCCGGCGTCCGCGGCCGGGCGCGTCACGTCCACGATCTCCTCAAACGTCTCGTGGCGCTGGGCATAGCCGACCGTGATGCCGATGGCGCCCTCCTCCAGCCCCTGCCGCACCATGTCCTGCATGGCCACCGTCTGCTCGTAGGTCGGCCACGGGCTCTCGCTGCCCTCCATCGCCACGCGCCGGATCGTGTGGTGGCCGACCAGCATGGCATAGTTGCTCTTGAAGCCCTCGCGCTCGACCTTGGCCAGGTGCTCGCCCACCGGCCAGCCGGAGCCGCCGCAGTTGCCCGCGATGACGGTGGTGATGCCCTGGCGGAGCAGGTTGTCGGAGTGCAGGATGTCCTTGTCCACATCCACATGGCAGTGGGTATGGGGGTCAATGAAGCCCGGGCAGACGGCCAGTCCGGTGGCGTCAAGGGTGCGCGGCGCCACGGCCTGCGACAGGTCGCCCACAGCCTTCACGCGGTCCCCCGCCACGCCGACATCAGCGCGGAAGCCCTCGCTCCCACTCCCGTCATAGACCGTCCCGCCGGTGATGATGAGATCGAGATCCATGTCCATACTCCCTCTAATTCGGGGACACCATACTTAACTCGTCCGGCCTGCGGTCTCTACAGGAACCCGACGCCGCGGCCCTCCAGCAGGCCCCGCAGTTCCTCCCCGGGCAGGTCTCCGGGCATCGCCCCTGTCCGCGCGGCCCAGGCGGCGGCCAGGCCGGCGGCCTGGCCCATCGCCATGCACGTGCCGGTGACGCGGTAGGAGGCGTGGGCCTCGTGGCTGCCGGAGATGCAGCGGCCGGCGAAGAGCAGGCCCTGCACGTTCTCGGGCAGCAGGCAGCGGTACGGGATCTCGTAGGCCTGCATCGGTGCGCCATGGCCCGAGGGGACGCCGGCGCCGGGGGCGGGCTCGTGGACGTCCACCCCGAAGGCGCAGCACGTCACGGCATCGGGGAAGCGCCGCCCGGCGGCCAGATCATCCAGCGTCAGGCGATAGCGCCCACACAGGCGACGGGTCTCACGCAGGCCGAGGGTGGGGGCGGTGCGGACCAGGCGGACGCCCTCGAGCCCTGGCACGTGGCGCAGTGCCGTGACCAGGTCGTACGCCTGCCGGCGGGCCGTGACGATCCCCTCCGTCACATCGCGCGGGTTCAGCCCGTTGAGGCGGTAGACGTGGGTGGCCTGCACCATGGCGCTGCCGGGGCGGGGCATGGTGATGATGGCCGGGGCGTAGTTGACGCGACCGATGGGCAACTCAACGCCGAGGTCGTATGCGGCGATGGCCTGCGCCAGTTGGTCGTACGTCTCCTCGGTCGCCCCCTGCTCATAGCCGCCGAGGCCCTCGATCTCGAACATCAGCGTCATGGGCTGCATGAGGCCATCGGAGAGGCGGCCCAGTTCGTAGGGCACGCCGGCGCGGGCGGCCACATCGCCGTCGCCCGTGCAGTCCACCACGACCGAGGCCAGGACAGCCTCGCGCCCCGCCTTGCTCTCGATGATGACGCCCCGGACCGCGCCCTCGGTGACGATGGGCTCGGTCATCAGCACATGGTACCAGAAGGTCGCCCCTGCCTCGGCGAACATCGTCTCCAGCAGGCGCACCATGGCCTCGGTGTCGAAGGTGGCGCGCCAGGCGTGGTGATGCCAGGCGCCCTCGGTCTGCAGGCGCTCGACCAGCTCGGCCACGAGCCAGCCCTTCTTGCGGAACTCGAAGAAGGGATTGACCAGGCCGGCGGTCCACATGCCGCCGAGCATCCCGTGACGCTCGAGCAGCAGCGTGCGCGCCCCCTCACGGGCGGCCGCGAGCGCCGCGCCCACGCCGGCCGGCCCTCCCCCCACGACCAGCACGTCCACCTCGGCCACGACGGGCGTGTCGCGCGGGGGCTCCGTGACGATGTCGCGCCCTGTGCCCAGGCGAAGGGCTCGGGGCTGCTCCTGGTGCAGACGAGGGTTGCTGTCAGTCATCGCTCGGCTCGCTACTTGATGTCGAAGTAGAGGCTGCGGCTCACGGCCTGATCGCTCTTGGGCACCGTGACGCCGTGGTTGCGCGGGTCGCTGACCTTCTTGCCCTGATAGGTCATCGTGACGTACAGGGCGCTGAAGTTGTCGTAGCCCCCGGCAGCGAGCGGCGCCGAGACGAACTCCACCGTGTTGAGGCGCCGCAGCGCCGTGGCCGGCACTTCCAGGCTGAAGTTCTGGCGTTCCTTCGCATCGGCAGGGAGCGTGCCGATCTCCTGGCCATTCACCTTGACGAGGTTGGCGGCCTGGACCCCGAACAGCATCATGCTCAGCTTGGCCGGGGCCGTGGCCGCGAAGGGCTCCTCCCGACCGGTGAGGACGAGGAAGGGCTGGCGCTCGACCATCGGCTCGCCAGGGCCGTGCAGCGTCAGGACGAAGTCGTGGACGCCATCCACCAGCGCGGGCAGCTTGAGCGCACAACTGAACCTCCGCGTCAGGCCGTCGGGCCGGAAGTCCGTCACGGCCTGCTTCGCCTCACCCAGGCTCACGTCCACCGAGGTGACTTCGCTTTTCAGGTCCAGAAAGCGCACGTCGCAGGCGGCCTCGTCCCTGAGGGTGGCGGAACGCGCGGGGGAGACGACCGTCACCGGGTAGCGCTCGGCCCAGTCGCCCATCACGTCCTCGAAGCCATCGGGGGTGATCTTCACGAGGTGGTACGCCATCGCGTTGGGGGCGAAACTGCTGCCGTGCCAGGCGTAGCTGACCGCCCCGCCCTCGGTCTCCATGCCGCCGGCGAAGGGCACGCGACTGAGGCTGTGTCCGTGCCCGCACAGCGCCATGATGACCTTCCGCCCCTGCAGGAGCTGCTCCACTTCCGGCTTCTGGGCGAGCGTGAAGAACTCCTCGTGAATCATCATCACCAGCGGTGTCGCCATGTCCACATGCGGCAGGTAAGCTTTGAGCCACGCCATGCACTCCTGGGGGATCTCGTACGCCACCTTGCCGCTGCTGACGTCGGTGCCGTCCATAGCGATGAAGCCGACCCCAGCGTAGTTGAAGGCATAGTGCATCGGGCCGAACAGCCGCCGGTAAATGCCCTTGCCCCAGTCGGGCTCGGTGCGGGGCCCATCCAGGCTGCCCGCCCCGGCGTGCTCGTGGTTGCCGGGCAGGTTGAACAGCGGCATCTTCAGGGGCGCGACCATCTGCTGATAGAGCTTCAGGCGACGCTCACCCTCGGGCAGCGGGCATCCGGTGGTGTCCACGGCCAGATCGCCCGTGTGCACGACGAAGGCCAGCGGCACGGGCAACTCGTTGAGGGTCTTGACGTACTGGGCCATCTGCGCCGCGGCGCTGTCCTGGATGTGCAGGTCCGTGCCATGCACGAAGTAGAACGGCGTCTTCTGCTCCTGCCGCACGAGGGGGAAGTCGGCCTGTTCCGCGCCAGTGGGGACATTGCGGTAGAAACCGGCCGCGGGCCACGTGCCGGTGGGGTTGACCACGAAGACGACCTGCGGACCGTCGGGGGACTGGAGCTGGTAGGCGCCGTCCGCGCCGGGGGCGACGATGGCGATGCCGTCGCTCACCAGCACACCGGCGGCGGGGGGCTCGCCGGCCTGGTACTGGCCGTCACCGTTGGCGTCGAGGAAGACGTGGCCGGAGATCGTGCCGGCGTAGACGAAGGCGGACAGGAACACCAGTAGCAGGGGAAGTGTCAGTCGGCGCATGGGGTGTACCTCAGCGTGTAGATGGCGCTGTCTTCGCCCCGGCGGGTGCGAATCCCTCGCCGCGCAGGATTCCTCGGCCCCGGCCGGGAAGCCACAGGGGTGACCCTCGACGAGCGATTGCGCGCGGCGGAGCGGCGCCTGGGCAAGCGGATCGTGCTGCGCGGGGTGCGCGACCCGGACCCGCAGTGGCGCGGCCGCCTGACCGAGCGCCCATCACACTTCCTGCTGGAATACCGCGACGCCACCGTCGGCTTCTTCTGGCACCACGACATCATCCGCGAGCTGCTCGACCTGCTGGAACAGGGGGAGACGGCGGCAGTGTTGAGGGATGAGGAGTAGGATGGCGGGATGGGGAGATGGGGAGATGGTCGCGTGGGCGCGCGTGTCCCCACGCGCGCAAATGCGTTCGCGGACAGCTGCGGCTCTGGAGAGCCGCGCTCCAGAGGCCCCCTCTCCCCCGCCTCCCTGGCAGGACAGCGGTATGGCACGACACACGAAACCCGACCTATGACCAGAGCTTACCTGAAGTACAGTCTCCTCCTGATCGGCATCATCGCCGTCGCCATTCCTGTCGCCTGCCTGTCGCAGCAGCGAGTGCTGGTGCGCGTCAACGACCAGCCGATCACCGAGGAGGACCTGCAGCGGGAGTTGGTGGTGCAGGAGGGCGCCAAGCTACTGCTGGAGATGATTGACACGCAACTGATCCTGCAGGCTGCGCGGCAGGCCAATGTGTCCATCACCGAGCCGGAGCTGGACATGAAGGAGCAGCAGGCCATCGCGCGCATTGGCTCGGAGCGGGACTTCGCCGAGGAGCTGCGCAAGAACCGCCGCACCAAGGCGGAGTTCCGGCAGGAACTGGCGGCCGAGGCGTTACTGGAGCGCCTGGCGATGGCCAACCACCCCCTCGACGACACAGACCTGCGGCGCTACTACGAGGCCCACAAGTCGGAGTTCTCCTACCCCGAGCAGGTGCGCCTGCGCCTGATGCTGTTCCGCGACAAGGCCAGCGCCGACGCCGTGGCAACGGCCCTCCGTGACCCGCAGGCGGACTTTGCCGGCCTAGCCAAGGCGTTCTCGGAGGACCCCGCCACCAAGGACGACGGGGGGGACACCGGCTTCGTGAGCCGCGGCGATTTCGCCAAGCCCATCAGCGACCGCGCCTTCGCGATGCAGCCCGGACAGATCAGTGCAGTGCTCCAGGTGCCGGACGGTTGGGCGATCATCAAGCTGGAGGCGAAGCGGCCGGCGGGGGCGCAGTCGTTCGCCAGCGTCCGGGAGACGCTGAGGGCGCGGGTGCAGGTCGAGCAGTTGGAGCAGGCCACGACGGACTGGCTGGACCGCGCTCGCTCCCGCGCGCAGATCACGATCCCCGACCCCTTCCTGGCCACGCGCGTGCAGGGCCTGATCGCGATCCATACTCCGTTCCAGCCCAGCAACCTGGTGCCCGACATCCCGATGGCGCCAAGATAGCGAGACACGGGGGGCCGGAGCGCCGGCGGCGCCGCCCGGCCCCGCGACCACGCCATCCAGGAGACAGCCATGAGCCCCTCTGCCGCGACGCTGCTGCTGGTTTGGGCCGTGCTACTGCTCGGCAACCTGGCCGCCGCCGAAGACCAGGTGCTGTATGGCTTTGAGGAGGGCTTCCAGGCGGCGAAGCTCCCGGCCCGCGGGGTGCAGGTGGAGCGGGTCAGTCGCGACGGCCACGGCGCCCTGCGGCTGACCACCGGGCACGCCCAGGACTGGCCGGGGATTGACCTGCCGGCGGCCTTCGGCCCGTGGGACCTGAGCAAGCACGAGTACGTCGCCGTGGATGTCCGCAATGTGGGGACCAACGCCGTGACGGTGTGCTGCCGGGTGGACAACATGGGGGCCGACGGCATCCGCAACTGCCTCACCAAGCAGCTCACGCTCAAAGCCGGGGAACAGGGCACAGTCCAGGTCCCGCTCAGCCGCCTGGCGCCGGGGATGGAGCAGATCAAGCTCTTCGGGATGCGCGGGCTGCCGTGGGCGATGGCGACGGACAAGGTCATCAACCCCGCCGAGGTCGTCAACCTCGTGATCTTCGTGCCCAAGCCGCAGGAAGACCACGCCTTCGAGATCAGCAACGTGCGCGCCGGGGGGACGTACCAGGCTCCGGCCGAGATCGGTCTGGACGCCGCCACGTTCTTCCCCTTCATTGACGAGTTCGGCCAGTACATCCATCGCGACTGGCCCGGCAAGACCCACGCCCCAGAGGACTTCGCCGCCCGTCGCCTGGCCGAGGCGGCCGACTTACAGGCCCGCCCCGGCCCCGAGGGCTGGGATCAGTACGGCGGCTGGCAGAGCGGGCCGCAGCTGGAGGCCACCGGCTTCTTCCGCACGGTGAAGCACCAGGGCAAGTGGTGGCTGGTGGACCCCGAGGGGCGGCTGTTCTGGGCCCACGGCGTGGACTGCGTGACCCCCTATGAGGGCGGAACGCCCCTGGACGAGCGCGACAACTGGTTCCGCAACCTGCCTGCCGCCGACGGGGAGTTCAAGGCCTGCTACGGCAAGACCTGGCGCGTCGTGCACGGCACCTACACCGGCAAGCAACCCCGCACGTTCGACTTCGCCCGCGCCAATCTCATGCGCAAGTACGGCGCGGACTTCATGCCCGCCTTCGCCGATGTCAGCCACCGCCGCCTGCGCAGTTGGGGCCTCAACACCATCGCCAACTGGTCGGACGCAACCATATACCTGCAGCGCAAGACGCCGTACACCGTCAACCTCGGGTTCAGCTCCAAGCAACTGGAGGGGAGCCAGGGCTACTGGGGCAAGTTCCGTGATGTGTTCGACCCGAGCTTCGCCGACGCCCTCGCCAAGGCCATGGCCGGGCAGGTCGGCAAGTCCGCCGACGACCCGTGGTGCCTGGGCTACTTCGTGGACAACGAGCTAGGCTGGGGCGATGAGACCTCCCTGGCTCTGGGGGCGCTGCTGTCGCCGCCGGAGCAGGCCGCCAAGCAGGCGTTCATCGCCGACCTGCGGGCCAAGTACGACGATATCGCGCAGCTCAATGCCGCCTGGGGCACGACCCACGCCTCGTGGGAGGCGCTGCTGCAGTTCCGCGGCGTCCCGGACAAGACGAAAGCCGGCGCCGACCTGAAAGCCTTCTACACCCGCACGGCGGAGACGTACTTCAAGACGATCCGCGATGGCATCAAGGCAGTCGCACCGCATCAGCTCTACCTGGGCTGCCGATTCGCGTGGGTCAATGACCGCGCGGCGGCGGCAGCAGCTAAGTACTGCGATGTCGTGTGCTGCAACCTGTATCGTCCCTCGGTGGCTGACTTCAAGCCCGCCGGCGGCGCCGACGTGCCGCTGATCATCGGCGAGTTCCACTTCGGGGCGCTGGACCGGGGGATGTTCCATACCGGGCTGGTGCCGGTGGCGAACCAGGAAGCACGGGCCAAGGCGTACCGCGAGTACGTGCAGGGCGCGTTGCGCAACCCGTACTTCGTGGGCAGCGGCTGGTTCAAGTACATGGACGAAGCGACGACCGGCCGGCCGCTGGATGAGGAGAACTACCAGATCGGCTTCGTGGACTGCTGCGACACGCCGTACGGCGAGACAATCGCGGCGGTGCGCGAGGTGGGATACGGGATGTACCAGTACCGGTTCGAGGGGCGATGAGTCGCCCCTCCGGGGCTCACACGGCAAGGCAAGGGGGGGGGAGGCCGTGGGACGGGGGCTTCCGCCCCCGCCGAGGTTGAGCCGCGCCTCCGGCGCTGGACGGCCACGGCGCTGGACGACCACGGCGCACGACGACACGGCCACGGCGGCCACGGCTCGCCTCCGATGCGAGGCGGATGGTGTGTGCGAGGCCCGGAGGGCCGACTCAGACTAGGCGGGGGCGGAAGCCCCCGTCCCGGCGCGCATCTGCCCTTCCCTCCGGCCGAAGCCCCGGAGGGGCGACGGTTGATGTCATCAACCTGCCTACTGGAGGCACACGGTGAGGGCTTACTTGCTGCCGCTGTTGATGCTGGGCGCCGCGCACCTGGCGCACGCGGAGACGCTCATCTCGCTGGACTTCGAACAGTCCACGGACGTGAAGGCCTACCCGGTGCTGAGCTTCAGCGGGTCAGTCACGGGTGAGGTGGTGCCCGGCGGTCCGGACGGCAAGGGCCAGTGCCTGAAGTTCACCAACGCCAAGCCCGACAAGTACTGCCAGGCCAGCATCAAGCTCGATCGTCCCATGGTCAAGGACCTGGCGATCTCCTTCGACCACCGTGAGGTCATCGAGGAGGGCAAGAAGCCCAACTACCTGGGGATCATCTTCGACGGCCCCGGAAGCAGCCAGTGGTTCAGCAGCGACAAGTTCACCGACCAGTGGCGGCATGTCGAGGTGTCGCCGGCGGACCTGGAGTCGCCGACCAAGACGACACTGACGCTGGAGACGCTGCTCTCGCGGGTCAACCTGTATGGCCGGGCCGACAACGAGACCCAGGCGATCATGACGGTGTGGCTGGACAACATCCGCATCCATACCGATCCGCGCCCCGCGCAACTGTCCGACCGTGTGCGCACCTCGTATACGGCCGCGCCGTTCTTCCACTGGGCGCGCAACATGGGCCCGGTGCGCCTGGAGTACTCGCCGGACCCGGCCTTCCCGGCGGCCCAGACCACGACGGTGGAGACGAGCCGCAACTGGGTGGTGCCCGACAAGGCGCTGGCGCCCGGCGACTGGTACTGGCGCGTCCATCGCGACAGTCCCCTGGCTTCCAGCGTCACCCCGGCTGAGAAGATCGTCATTCCCGCCGAGGCGCACCGGTACATCGGCCCGCCCATCCCCTTCGCGGAGCTGAACCGGCGGGGCTATCCGCGCCTGATTGGCGGCGGCCTGGCGCCGGAAGCGGAGCGCGCGTCGCTGATCAGCCAGGCGAGGTCATCCTACCGGCAGGGCATCCCCGACGACCCGCCGGCCTACGCCCCCGGCAACCCCGACTGGCCGACCTGGATTGACTGGTACGGCAAGGTGCATGGGGGCATCACCTCCCGCACCGGCGGGAGGCTGCAGCAGATGGCCGAGTTGTATGTGCGCACGCGTGACCCCCAAGTGCGCGACTGGCTCAAGGAGATGGCGCTGAAGGCGGCGACGTGGGACCCGCTGGGCGGCAGCTCCATCAAGGGCGGCGACATCGGCTTCCAGCACCTGCTGCGGGGCCTGAACTGGGCCTACGACGCGCTGCATGACGACCTGACGGACGAGGAGCGTGGGAAGCTGCGCGGGGTGCTCATCCGCCGGGCCGAGCTGTTCAGCAACTACCTGAACCCCTTCCGCGTCGGCGGACGCGAGTACAACAACCACGCCTGGCTCTGCGCGCTCGCGCTCGGGGAGAGCGGCCTGCTCCTGACCGGCGAATATGAGCCGGCGACGAACTGGGCCCAGTACGCCTACGACCTGTACTGCGGCCTGTTCCTGTGCGGGCTCGGCTACCAGGGCGACAACAACGAAGGCATCGGCTACTGGGGCTATGGCCTCAGCTTCGTCATCAAGTATGCCGACATGATGAAGCAGGTCTGCAACATTGACCTGTTCCAGCACCCGTGGCTGTACCAGACGGGCCGCTTCCCGATGTACACCTGCCCGCCCGGCGCGTGGGCCGTGTCCTTCGCCGACACCGCCAAGCCCAACCACAGCGTGTTCGGCCCGGCCATGACCTCACAGGTCAGAGAGCTGGCGCTGCGCACGAAGGACCCGTACGCGCTGTGGTATGCCGGCGGCACGGCCGCCGAGGCGGGCTTTGAGCCCAAGCCGCCGCTCGACCTGCCGCAGTCCATCTTCTACCGTTTCATCGGCTGGGGTGTGTTCAACACCTCGCTGCTCAGCGGCGCCGACGGCGTCACGGTCGCCATGCACAGTGGCCCCTTCTGGGCCGGGCACCAGCACGAGGACCAGAACGCCTTCGTCATCCACGCCTACGGCGAGAAGCTGGCGATTGACTCGGGCTACTACGACTGGTATGGCAGCCCGCACTTCACGAACTACTCGACACTCACGCGCGCCCATAACGCCATCCTTGTCAACGGCCAGGACCAGAAGTCGCGCCGTCCCGGCTGCGACGGCGTGGTGCGGGAGTGGTTCGACAGCCCTGCCTTCGGGGCCATGCTGGGCGACGCCTCCGACCCGGACCTGTATGAGGGGGCGCTGAAGCGGTGGGACCGCCGCATCCTGTTCATCAAGCCGGGGTTCGTGATCGTGCACGATGTGCTGGGCGCGAGCCAGGGCCCCGCGCAGTATGACTGGCTGCTCCACACCGTCGCGCCGATCGAGACCGACGCGAAGAGCCAGTCGTTCAGCTTCACCAGCGGCCAGGCCGGCCTCAGCGGCCGGTTCATCGCCCCGACGGATGTGGACCTGAAGGTCGTCGCGGGCTATCCGGTGGAGCCGGTGGACGGCTACAGCACGCGCCCCGTGCCGCCCGAGAAGTACTCACACGAATGGACGCTGTGGGCCACGCCGCGGGAGAAGCGCCAGGCCGAGGACTTCCTGGCCGTCATGCAGGTTCGCGAGGCGGGGGAAGCGGCCGCGAAGCTGGAACCGCTGGCTGTGCGCAACGGCCTGGGCGGGCGTATCACCGCGGGGAAGGAGACGACGGAGGTGCTGGTTCGTGCGCGCGAGGCGCAGGGCCCAATGGCCTCCACCGGGGTGACGGCGAACGCCGCGGCGGCCGTCGTCACCGTGGCGGCCCAGGGCCGGCCGGTGCAGGCGTTCTGCGGCGGCGGCACGCTGCTCAAGAGCGCCGGCATCAGCCTCGTCGAGGCCGACCAGCCTGTGGACTTTGCCTGGGTGGACAACACGCTGGGAGAGATCATCACCCTCCGCGCGGACAAGCCCGCGCGCCTGCTGACGATGCTCAACCTGCGCGGCGAGCCGGACCTCACCCGGGCCCCCGGGGTGAAGATCAGACCCGTCAAGGGCCTGTGGGAGTTGCAGGTCCCGGCCGGCGAGCACCAGATCATCTGGCCGGCTGCCACGACGAAGGCTGCCCGGCCCGCCGGGGTGAAGCTCACCCACTATCCGCTGCCGGTCGGCACGGAGGCGACGCACTACTGGTGGGGCGTGTGGGAGGCGCCGGCGCAGGGCCACTACGAGATGAGCCTCCGGAGCGTCACGCCGCCAACGAGCCTGACGCTGGACGGCAAGCCGGTGGGCCTCAGCGGCGGCACGCGCCGCTGGCTGCAGGCGGGGCGGCACGCGGTGCTGCTGAGCGGCCCCGACGTCGCGCCGGACTTGAGGCTTACCCCCCTCCCGACCGAGTTGCTGCCGGCCACGATGCTGCCGGTGGAGTACGCCCCGCCCGCCGGGGCCCTGGTCATCGAGGCTGAGAAGCCGGCCAGCGAGGGGCAAGTCAAGGGGCAGGTCATGGAGAAAGTAGGGGCCAGCGGGAAGCTCGCGCACTGCGTGTGGGACACCGAAGGTCAGTGGGCGACGTGGGAGTGCACCGTCCCGCGCGAGGGCGACTACCGGCTGCTCGTCCGCGGCTGCAGCGAACAGCCGGAGGTGCTGCGGTCGCTGCAAGTGGACCAGGTGCTGTATGACCTGCGCCTCAGCGGCACCGGCGGCTGGTCGCGGACGACCAGCGACTGGCGGTACTTCGCCCTGCCAGCGAAGCTGCACCTGAAGCCCGGCGCGCACACGCTGAGGCTGGAGGCGCTGAGCGGCTCGATGAACCTGGATTGCTTCGTCCTGGAGCCGCAGTAGAGCCGTCGGCTGTGGGGCCCGCCGCACACGACGTGGCACCCACGGCCTGTTCCCATGCTTGTACGAACCTCAGCAACAGCGCCACAGGGCAACGTGCCGTGGTCGGCGTCGTCGGAGCGCGGCTCTCCAGAGCCGCACAG
>JAJFUB010000015.1 GCA_021372615.1 bacterium
ATGCGCTGATCGGCACCAAGGCCGCCTACGCCGGCGACCAGGATGTCGTCATGTACGTGGCGCCCAAGATGATGCCCGCGGGCGGCAACCGCTACAGCGAAAGCTTCGGCGACGTGTACCTGGCGCTGTGCTCCGACAGCGCCGCCGGGTCCGGCGGCTACCAGGTCGCCTTCGCCGGGGTCAACAGCTCCTACACGGTGCTGCGGCGGCAGGGGCAGATGATCGCCCAGTGCCCCTATCGCCTGCCGCAGTCGGGCGAGCACAACGACTGGCTGCGCCTGATGCTGCGCAAACGCGGGCCGAAGATCAGCGTGTGGGTGTGGGATGCGCAGATCATGGAGTATGACGACACGCAGGCCCTGGACGCCGGTCGGATCGTCCTGGGGACGCGGGACAACGGCATCATGGTCCCGCGAGTGACGATCTACGGCCGGCGGGCGGACTAGCCGGCGGGCGCCGGGGGGTGTCGCCCCTGCGGGGCTGGGTGAGGAAGGGCGGCGCGGGAGTCCACCAGCTTGCGCTGGTGGCTACTATCTGGTTGCCCCTTCGGGGCGAGGACACGGCCACGGGCGAGGATACGGCGACGACGTGACGCCGTCCGCGCCGAAGGCGCGAGGAGATAGTAGCCACGGGTGGAGGCGGCCGCAGGCCGGCGGAACCCGTGGACTCGGGCGCTCCTTCCCTTCCCCGTGGGCGCGGGGCGTCCACGGGGTGTCGCCCCTTCGGGGCGAGGGTGAGGAGGGGCGGCGGGGGAGTCCACCAGCTTGCGGTTGTGTTCAGAAAGCCGCTGCTGGTTGGCCGCGCCAGCGGTGGTCCGGTGGGTCGGGTCGGGTGGCCGGCATGACCTGTCGGCGGCGGCTGGGGGCCAGGCAGTGGGCCGCGGTCTGGCCCAGGCGTCGCAGCGCCGACCGGGCCGCCGCCACGACCGCCGGCGCGGTGGTCGTGAGCCGCACCAGCTTCTTCAGATCAATGGCGATGGCCGTCAGCGCCACCTGGATGCACGCCGCCGCTAAGCCCAGGCCGCGCGCCCGGCGCATCCCGTGGTCGCGTTTGGCCAGCAGAAACAGGTGCTCGGCGATGCGCCGCGCCCGCATCTGCTGCCGGTACCGCGGCCCGGCGCGCACCGTCCGCTCCCGCGCGGTCTCGGAGAAGTGACGATCAATGTAGCGGTGAGCCCCCCGGGCGCACTCGCCTTTGCGGGGACAAGCAGCGCAGTCGCTGGCCCGCGAGCGGTAGCGCCGACGGCGCTTGCTGCGGTCAATGCCGAACAAGTCCAGGTCGCAGCCGTGGGGGCAACGATAGCGGTCGTGCTCCGGCTCGTAGGTGAACTCGTCTTTGCTGAGCTGTCCGGCCTTGGTGCGGTCCGCGCGGGGCACGTAGGGCGTCACGCCACGGTCCTGCAGTTGCTGCAGGCTGGTGCCGTCATCGTAGCGGCGGTCGGCCACCAGTGCGGTGACCACGCCCGGATCGTGGTCCACATGCGCCACCATCGTCGGCGGCTGCTCGGTCGGCGTGGCCGTGGCATCCACGACCAGCCCGCTGTGCGGATCGGCGCTGAACGAACCTTGATAGGCGAACTCGGCTTTCTCGGCGCCCTTGCGCTGCAGGCGGGCGTCGGGGTCGTGCTGGTTCACCGGGACGGTGTCGGCGGCCGCCGGCAGCAGCGGCTCGTCGGCCGCGAAAGCCTGTTGCAGATACTGGTCAATGGTGGTGCCCGGGGGCAGGCTCACCACCGGGCCATCGCGCCCGGCCTGGGCTTTGATCGTGCTGGCATCCACGGTGCGCACCGTCCCCAGGCGCAGGCCGTGGGCCTGACACTGGCGCACCACCTCGTGGAGGAAGTCGCGGAAGTAGTCGGGCCCCAGGCGCTGGCGCCAATGGGTGAAGCTGGCGTGCACGAACATCGGCGCGTCGGTGGCCAGGCCCAGGAAGTGGCGACAGGCGAGGCTATCGGCGCACACTTCGACCAGCTGGCGATCCGACGGGATGCCGAACAGGTAGCCGATGAGCATGGCTTTGAGCATCTGCTCGACGGGAATCGAGGGCCGGCCGCTGGGGGCGAAGGCGGCGTCGGCCCGCTGCACCGCGCCCGACAGATCCAGCAGCACGGCGAGCCGCTGCAGCAGGCGATGGCGCGACGTATCC
>JAJFUB010000016.1 GCA_021372615.1 bacterium
GGCCCCCACCCCCGGTCGTGGGGCCCGTCGCACACAACGCGACACCCACCGCCTAGTGTAACGCGAACTTCCGCAAGCCGGTACTAGGCCGCACTCGCTTGCTCCAGGGAGGCTCTAGCCATGTCTCGGCGCAACCGCTTGCCCTATAGTCGTGACGAGCTGTTCGGCCAGGGACCGCCGCGGACGTACCGCGGCCCGCATCTGGCCGAGATCGCCTTCCCGCTGGGCGGCCTCGGCACCGGCTCGGTGAGCCTCGGCGGCTGGGGGCAACTGCGCGACTGGGAGCTGCGCAACCGCCCTGCCAAGGGGCGCACGCTGCCCCAGACGTTCTTCTCGGTGCGGGTGCAGGCGCCCGGACAGGCCCCGCAGGTGAAGGTGCTGCAAGGCCCCCGGAGCGGCTCGCAGAACAGGGGCGGCCATTCGGCCGGCCACGACACGGCTGAGGGCCTGCCGCACTTCCGCGAGGTGTCGTTCCGGGGCGAGTTCCCCACCGCCGAAGTGCGCCTGCGCGATAAGAGCTTCCCCGTCGAGGCGAAGCTCACGGCCTTCAGCCCCTTCATCCCGCTCAACGACACCGACTCCAGCCTGCCCCTCGCTGTGCTCACCTATGAGATCACCAACCGCACCAAGCAGCCCCTGCAGGTGTCGGTCATGGGCAACCTGACCAACGACCTCGGCGCGGCCGAAGGGCGGACCAACCGCGCTCGGCAGGCCGCCGGCCTGCAGGGCCTCATGCTCGCCAACGCCGGCGAGGGCGAGGACGACCCGCAGCGCGGCTCGCTGGTCCTGGCGACACCGGCCGAGGGGAGCTGGGTGTGGCCCGCGTGGCACGATGCCCGCATCCTCAAGTTCTGGGAGGCCGTGGCATGGGAGGAGCAGTGGCCGCCGGTGCGCCAGGGCAGCAGCGGCACGGGCACCGTCGGCGTGGACTGCGAACTCTCCCCCGGCGCGTCGGTCACCGTGCCCTTCCTGCTGGCCTGGCACTTCCCCAACTACCCGCACTGGAACCGGACCGACGACGACGGCCGACCGGTGACCTGGAAAAACTGGTACGCGACCCAGTGGGCCGACGCCTGGGCCGTGGCGCGCTACGGCGCCAGACACCTCGAACGCCTGGCGGCCGAGACGCAGCAGTTCCATGACACCCTCTTCGCGTCCACGTTGCCGGCGGTCGCCCTCGACGCGATCAGCAGCCAGCTCTCGATCCTGCGCACCAACACCTGCCTGCGCCTCACCGATGGCACCTTCTACGGCTTCGAGGGCTGCAGCGACGGCTGCGGCTGCTGTGAGGGCTCCTGCACCCATGTCTGGAACTACGCCCAGGCTCTCCCCTACCTCTTCCCCGCCCTGCAGCGCTCCGTGCGCGACGCCGACTGGGCCAACTCCATGCAGGACGACGGCTTCGTGTGCTTCCGCATGCCACTGCCCCTGGGCACCAAGGGCGGCACGGGCTTCCACCCCGCGGCCGACGGGCAGATGGGCACGGTCATCCAGGTCTACCGGGAGTGGCTCATCAGCGGCGACGACGAGTGGCTCCGCCGGATCTGGCCGCAGTGCGTCCGGGCCCTCGAGTTCGCCTGGAAGTACTGGGACGCGGACAAGGACGGCGTCATGGAGGGGATGCAGCACAACACGTATGACATGGAGTTCTACGGCCCCAACACGATGATGGGCAGCCTGTACCTGGGGGCGCTGACCGCGGCGGCGAGGCTGGCTGACCATCTGGGCGAGGCGGATCGGGCGGCGGAGTACCGCGACCTGGCCGCCCGCGGCGCCGCCTTCTCGGACCGCGAGCTGTTCAATGGCGAGTACTACGAGCAGATCGTCAACCCGCACGCGCACGAGGTGTGGCCGGACAACCTGCGCCAGTTGGCGATCAACCACGGCCTGGATGACAAGGTCCCCGACTGGCCGCGCTGGCAGTTCGGCAAGGGCTGCCTGTCCGACCAGCTCCTGGGCCAGTGGTATGCCGAGATGCTGGGCCTGGGCAAGCTCTACAACCCCGCCTACCTGCGGCAGGCCCTGCAGGCCATCTTCCGGTACAACTGGCGGCCGGACCTGACCGACCACTTCTGCTCCCTGCGGGTGTACGCGCTCAATGAGGAGGCGGGGCTGCTGATCGGCTCGTGGCCGCGCGGCGAGCGTCCCGGCTATGCCTTCTGGTTCGCCGATGAGGTATGGTGCGGGATCGAGTACCAGGTCGCCAGCCACCTGATCTACGAGGGCTTCGTCGCCGAGGGCCTGGCTATCGTCAAGGGCGTGCGCGACCGCCACACCGGCCAGCAGCGCAACCCGTGGAACGAGTTCGAGTGCGGCCACCACTACGCGCGGTCGCTGGCCAGCTATGCGCTGCTGACCGCGCTGTCGGGCTTCTCGTACTCCGCCCCCGAGCAGCGCCTCGGCATGGCCCCCCGGGTCAGCGCCGACGACTTCCGCACGTTCTTCTCGGTGGCCAGCGGCTGGGGCAGTTATGGGCAGAAGGTGTCCGGCAAGAAGGCGCGGATCTCAGTGCAGGTAGCGCAAGGGAGCCTGACGCTGCGGACGCTCCAGACGGCCCTGGAGGCCGGGGGGAAGGCGAAGGCGCGCCTGGACGACGAGCCGGTCGCGGTAGCGCTCGAGCCGTCCGCCGAGGGCTTGCGCCTGACGTTCGCCGAGCCGGTGACGGTGCAAGCCGGGCAGACGCTGCGGGTGACAGTAGCGCAAGGGCGGTAGGCACCAAGGGGGATGTTGCCGTTGCCGTTGCCGTTGCCGTTGCCGTTGCCGTTCCCCCTCCCTTCAGGGAGGGGGCAGGGGGTAGGACGCCGTTGCCGTTTCTCACGGCCTCCTACCCCCGCGCCTCCGGCGCGACCCCTCCCTGAAGGGAGGGGCAGAACGACGTGGCCGTTACCCCGCCGTGCCCTCCTCCCCCCGCGTCGCCGCGTGCTTGACGAGATACAACAGGCTCCACCCCGCCGCCAGGGCCAGTGCGCCGTAGGCGAAGATCGCCAGCGCCACGTGGACATGCAGCCACAGCTTGCTCTGCAGCGCCGGCGGCAGCGGGTCGTGCCCCTTGTGCGGGAAGTACAGATAGCCGTACATGGACACCAGCAACGCCAGGGGCAGCGTGCCCAGCAGGGCCAGGCGCTGCCGGCGCAGGCCCGCCACCACCCCACAGAGCATGATCCCCCACACGAACCACAGCGAGAAGTCGTAGCCGCTGCTGAAGGTCAGGCGCCCGGCCGCGATGGTGCGCAGGACCAGGACCAGGGTGTTGCCAAGCAGCCCGGCGACCGCCAGCCCAAAGCCGGCCGTCAAGGCCCGCCGCCGGCCGCCGATCGCCCCCGACAGCGTGACCAGCAGCGCCGCGAGCGTGCACAGGAAGAAGGCCACGGTGATGACGGCCTCGGCCGAGGAGACGCCGGCGAAGCCGCCCAGCAGGCGCCCGGTCGGGCTGGGCCGGGCCACGCCGTAGGAGTGCAGACTGCGCAGGAAGTTGACCCCGGCGAAGGTGAAGAGCACGGCGATGAAGCCCAGCAGCACGATGCGGGCCGAGGTCCGTCCCGTCCAGTTGCGCTGCCGCCGCCCGTGCAGATAGCCGGCGTAGATCAGCCACGTCACCAGCGAGGCGGTCTCCTTCGGGTCCCAGCTCCACCAGCGCTGCCACACATACTGCGCCCACACCGCGCCGGTGATGATGACCAGCGTGAGCAGGGGGAAGCCGAAGGCCACCGCGCGGTAGATGCTCTGGTCCATCTGCTCCAGCGGGGGCAGCGCCTCGCTCATGCGCCGCCACAGTCCCGGCCGTCCCTCAGTCACGTGCCGCCTCCTCTCCGGCGTCAGGCGTGCCGCCGACTGCGACCAGCAGGGCCGTCCACAGGCGCTCCTGGCCCTCACCCAGACCGCCGGTGCGCCCGTAAGTCGCGAGCGTCAGCCGCGTATGCCCCGCATCCAGCGGCGCCAGCGCCAGCACCCGGCGTTGCAGCGGGAAGTAGAAGATCATCACCAGGCCGACCATGCCGATGGTGAAGCCCGCCCACACGAGGGGCAGGCCGGGGTCCTTGCGCACACCCAGGCCGGTGGCCATGGTGACGCCGGTGAACCGGACCTGCCCGCCCGGGAGGGGCAGCGTCTCCCCTTCCAGCACCCAGCCGAGGTCCTTGACCTGATGCGGAGGGACGCCGGGGGCGGGAGCCGTCTGCCCGTGCGCCGGCAGGCCGCTGACCAAGGCCAGACCGAGCGCCGGCCGCCCCAATACTTCGCCGCTGAGGCCCAACACCTCCCCTCCCTCACGCCGGGCATCGGCGAAGAAGGCGGCGGCCACCAGCGCCGTGCGCCCATCGGGCAGGAGCGCGGCGCTCGACTCGTGTGGCACCCCCCATACGCTGCCCTCCCCGCCGTCGTCCTGGCCCTGCAGCCGCGCCAGCGGGAAGGCGAACTCCTGTGTCTGGCCGTCGCATGTCACCTGCACTTGCGCATGGCCCAGGCCCCAACTCACCTGGCTGAGGAGATAGCCCCGGTACTTGAGCGGGTGGTTGACCGAGATCGTGCCCCGGGCCACCTCGCCGCCACCGGAGAACAGGCGTACCTCGCTGCAGTAGTTCGCCACGCTGCCCGTGGTCGGGTCGTGCATGATGGTGAAGCGGTCTACCTGGAGGGTGAAGGGCAGTTCGCCGTGCGTGCCGGCGTAGGACTTCCCCTCCTCGATCTGGGCGGTCTGGTCGAGCGACAGGCCGTGCATGGCGCCCAGCGCCGCCCCCACGGCCACCAGGAAGACGGCATAGTGCGCCAGCGTCTGCCCCCAGGCCGACAACCGGTGACGGTGTAGGACCAGCAGGTGCTGGCCCTCGACGGAGCCCAACTCGACGCTGCGGTAGCCGTGACGCCGGGCGGCGGCGCGCAGCCTCGTCAGGGCGGCCGGTAGGGCCACGGGAGCAGCCCCGCTGAGCGCGTCAGCACCGGCGGCGCAGCGGGCCGCGGCGGCCGGGTCGGGCACTCGCCAGCGTAGCGCGCCCTCACGCCACAGGCGGCCCGAGCAGGCGATCAGGCTGAGCAGCAGGACGCCCAACAGCAGCAGGAACCACCAGGCTGTGGGAACATGATCGAGGCTGAGCCAGCCGATGAGGTTGGCCGCGAAGCGTCCGTAGCGGTCCGCGTACTCGTCGTAGCCGGCGCCCTGCGGCACGGCCACGCTCAGCAGCGCCCCGGCGGCGATCAGCACCAGCAACGGGAAGACGGTGCGCATCTCCCGGAGCTGACGCCAGGCGAGGCCGAGCAGGTTGCGCGCGGGGACGCTCGGGGCCGGTTGGTCGGGCGAACTCAACGACTGCCTCCCTCGGCGGGGCTGGCCCGTTCAGTGCTGATGCTCATGCCACAGCCCGTGCAGGTGCGGGTGCACGTGCCGCACGGAGCCGTGGGCATGGGCGTGTGCGTGGATGAGGTTGACCTCCAGCAGCAGGTCCAGGTTGGCGATGGTCTCGCTCACGGGCCCCTCGGCCACGAGGCGGTGGTCCTCGGACAGCACCACCGCCCGATCGGACAGCTCGGCGGCCAGTTCGAGGTCGTGCGTCGCCGTCACAGCCGTCAGACCCGTCGCCCGAAGCTGCGTGAGCAGCTCCAGCAGCCACTGCTGGCTGCGCGGGTCCAGGCCGGAGGTCGGCTCGTCGAGCAGCAGCACCTGCGGGCCGGCCGTCAGCAGGCCGCCCAGTGCCACCCGTTTCTGCTCGCCGCCGCTGAGCGCCTGCGGGGAGCGGTCGCGCAGGTGCGCAATCTCCAGCAACTCCAACGTGTCCTCGACCCGGCGCCGCACGTCCGCCGGCTCCAGGCGTAGTTGCAGCGGCGCGAAGGCCAGTTCCTCCTCGACCGTGGCGCAGAAGAGCTGCACCTCGGAGTGCTGGAACATCATCCCCACGCGCCGCCGGAAGGCGCGGCTCCAGTCGGGCCGGGCCAGCGCGGCTTCCGTGAGCGGCTCGCCGAAAGCCTGGATCGTGCCGGCGGTCGGGAACTGCAGGCCGTCGAGCAGGTGCAGCAACGTGGACTTACCGCTGGCGTTCGCCCCCAGCAGCGCCACGCTCTCCCCGGCGGCGATGCTCAGGCTCACCTCGCGCAGCACCGGCCCGCCGCCGCGGTAGGCGAAGCTGACATCCCGCAGCGCAAAGAGGGTCTCACCGTTCATCGCAGCCACCCGTCCCAGGCGACCAACGCCGCCGCCACCACCAGGCCGACCACGACCAGTGCCCGTTCCCGCTTCCGCCAGCGCGGAGGGCGCAGTGTCTGGATGTCACCGTCGTAGCCCCGCGCGGTCATGGCATCATGCACCGCCTCGGCCAGGCGGAGGCTGGAGAGCAGCGTGATGCCCATCCCCGCCGCCGCCCAGTGCTGGCCCTGGCGCACGGTCTCCCCGCCATAGCCGCGGCTCAGACGCGCCAGGTGCAGCTCCTCGGCCTGGCGCAGCACCAATACCAGGTAGCGCTGCATCATCGTCAGGACCGTGCCGAAGACGCGCGGCAGGCCCAGCCGCCGCAGGCCGACGATCAGTGCCGCCGAGGCGCTGGTCCCGGTGAGCGTCAGGGCGAGGGCGACGCAGGCGAGGGTCCGCAGGAAGAAACGGGCGGCGACGACGAGCCCGGGGGCGGTGACGGCGATCTCGCGGGGGGTGTGCCCCCACAGGACCCACAGGGCGGGGCCGGGGGTGATGAGGTTCAGACAGGAGGGGAGCGCCAGGGCCAGTGTGAAGAGGGGCACGCCCAGCCACAGGGGGGTCAGCCTGCGTCCCCGCAGCCCGGCCGCCAGCGCCAGCGCGACCGCCAGCCCGGCCGCAGCGGCCACTGTGGGCAGCGTGTGCAGCAGCGACACCGCCACGATCAGCAGCCCCACGCCGATGAGCTTGGCGCGGGCGTCAAAGCCCGCGAGCCAGCCGTCGGCCTGCGTCGGAGCCAACTGCGCCGCCAGGGCCAACCCGATGGCCGCCAGCCCCCGCTGCACGGCCCGGCCCCCCGTGGCACGGGCGCGCGCGTGGCCGACCGCGGCTGGCTCCGCGGCCCGGCAGGCTTCACTCATCCATGTCGGTAGTGCTCTGCTCGTGTCGGGCCAGCAACCTTCCCAGGAGCAATGACAGCCCCACCACCACTGCCATCCCCACGACCGCGCACACGATATACCAAAGGCTCTGCCCGAGCAAGCCCGCCGGGGGCTCGCCCGGCCGCGAGTAGTCGGGCAGCGGGGCATGCCACAGGCCGCCCAGACGCTCAAGCTGCTGCGGCACATAGCCGACCAGCTTCCCGATCTCCTCCGCGCCCCATTCGCCCCAGGCGCTCCCGGCCCCGAGCCAGGTCGGCAGCAGCAGCCCCAGCGGCGTCAGCACCGCCAGGATGGCCAGACCGATCCACAGCTTGCGGTTGGTCTTCATGCCACGTCCTCCCCGGGCGCCGTCGTCCGGGCCGGGATCAGCTCCGACGCGTGGCGTTGCAGGTACGCGACCACCAGTCCTGTCACGATCGCCTCGACCCACCCGAAGACGACGAGATGCTCCACCGCCATGACCGGGAGGGCGACCTGCAGGGGGTAGGGCGCATACAGGGCGTGGCCGGCCGCGTCATGGGCCAGGAGCGGCTGGAGGCCGAACAGGACCGCCGTGGCCAGCGCCGCCACATTCAGCCCCACATAGCCGCCGACGGCTGCCCCGAGCCAGTGCCGCCGCGAGCCCACCGGACTGTGCCCGGCGATCAGGCGGTACACACCGAACCCCACGAAGGGCATGATGACGGCCATGGTCAGGCAGTTGGCCCCGAGGGCGGTGATGCCGCCGTCGCCGAACATCAGCGCCTGCACGACCAGGGCCGTCGTCACCGCCACACAGGCCGCCCACGGACCCAGCAGCACCGCCACGAGGACGGCGCCCACTGCGTGGCCGGTCGTGCCGCCGGGGATCGGCACATTGAACATCATGATGACAAACGAGAAGGCCGCGCCCATGGCCAGCAGCGGCACCTGGCGGGACTTGAGGGACTGGCTGAGCCGCCGCGACGCCACCGCCCACAAGGGCGCCACGACCGCATAGGAGGTCACATAGGTGGCGGGTCCGAGGTAGCCGTCGGGGATGTGCATGGCGGTAGCTCCTGGCGACGCACGGTGCGGCCAGCGCGATACGTAGCACGAATGCAAGTAACGTAGCACTGTGCTGCGTGTCCTGTCAAGCCCGGGGGGACACGGGGCGTCCGAGTGGGGCCCGGCCTGACGACGGCGGGGCGGACGTCAGGGGCGTACACCAGGGCCAGGGCGGGGCGTCGGCCGGCCTACTCGTACGGCAGGGCAATCACCCGGCGGCCCGTAGCCGGCAGGTTCGCCCGGCTGAGCGTGAGCGTCGCCGTCGTCGGGCGCTGCACCTCCCAGCCCTCCGGGAGGGCCTTCAGGAAGTCGTCCACCGGCGCGATGGGCAGCCGCGACATGGCGGCGGTGCGGACGTGCATCGGCAGGATGACGCGCGCCTGGAGCTGCTCGGCGACCTGCACAGCCTGCGCGGCGTCAATGGTGTAGTAGCCGCCGACCGGAATCATCAGCACGTCCACCGGCGGGCCGATGGCCGCGATCTCCTCGTCCGTCAGCGGGTGCCCGAGGTCGCCCAGGTGCACGAGCTTGAGCCCCGCCATCTGCCACACGAAGATCGTGTCCGGCCCGCGCTTGGCCCCGTGTTCGGCGTCGTGATAGGCGGCTACGCCCAGAAAGCGGATCCCGGCGGCCTCGTGCGGACCGACGCCGCGCAGCACCACGGGCTTCCCCTGCACCGTCTCGACGGCGTTGTGGTCGTGATGCTCATGGCTCACCAGCACCACCTGCGGCTCGAGGCTGGGGGTGTGGTAGCCAAAGTCGGCGGGGAACGGGTCGGTCAGGGCGGTCGTCGTGCCGTCGCCAATCGTGAAGCAAGCCTGCCCCCACCAGCGAATGCTCAGTGCCTCCACCTTCGCCACCTCCTGCGCGGGAGACCGGGTGACGGCCAGTGCGCTGCACAGGCAGCAGGCCATCAGCCCGAGCGCCCACGAGTGTTGTGTGTGTCTGTCCATGGGATGGAGGTTGCGTGTTGGGGTACGCATTTCCTTCTGGTGTGCCGCCCGCTTCGCGGGCTCACGCCGACAAGAGGAGGAGAGGGGGCGCCGGGGTCGTGCGGCCCGAAGGGCCCGGCGTATGTAGCCACGGGCGTGAGCCCCCGGGCAGGCGCGCCCTCCCTATCCCCTCCGGCACAAGCCCCGAAGGGGCGACACACCCGTCCCGCCGAACAGGTCCCGCCGCTCCTGACGGCGAATTCCGTCGTGACACTTCCACGATGGAGCGAACCCACATGACTCACGAGGAACTGCGCGCGCTGGTGGCCGAGGTGGTCGTCGTGCGCGGCACGCTGCAATACCGTGACGAGGAGAACGAGCTGATCGCCTCCGGCGCCGTGCTCAACTCCCAGGTCGGCGGGGCGGACATCATTGCCCGCTGCCGGGAGCTGCGCGCCATGGCCCCCGGGCCGCTGACGCTGCAGTGCGACCTGGAGACCGGCAGCCGCTTCGCCGCCGACGGCACCGAGGTCCCGCCGCTGATGGCTCTGGGCGCGGCGGATGACGAGCAACTGGCCTATGACTGGGGCCACGCCATTGGCCTGGAGGGGCGGCGGCTGGGTCTCGACCTGACCTGGAGCCCCGTGCTGGACATCAACACCAACCCCGACAACCCGATCATCAATGTCCGCTCGTGCGGCGAGGACCGCGACCTCGTCTGCCGGCTGGGCGCGGCGGTCACGCGGGGCCTGCGGGCCTCGGGGATCGAGCCGTGCGCGAAGCACTGGCCCGGCCACGGCGACGTCGCCGTGGACAGCCACATCTCGCTGCCCACGGTCAATCTGACGCGGGAGCGGATCGAGAGCGTCGAATGGGAGCCGTACCGCCACGCCCGCCGGGCGGGGCTGGAAAGCATCATGACCGGGCATCTGCTGGTGCCCGACATTGACCCGGCCCACTGCGCCACGGTCAGCCCGACGCTCATCGGCATGCTGCGGCACGACCTGGGCTTCCCCGGCCCGATCATCACCGACTCGATGGGCATGGAGGGGCTGCGGCTGACGATCGACTCGGCGCAGGCGGCGTGGATGGCCCTGGCGGCGGGCCATGACCAGGTGCTGATTGACTACAAGCGCTCGCCGCTGGACGCCTACAACGCTGTCCTCGCCGCCTGTGGCGATGGCCGTGTGCCCGAGGCGCGCCTGCGTGAAGCCGCTGACTGCGTGCGCCGGCTCAAGGCCCGCTGCGCCGCGTTGCCGCCTCTGCCGGCCGCTGATGAGATCCGCGCGACGCTGCACGACATGGCGCGGCGCGTGGCGGAGGCGGCGGTAACGGCCGTCGTGGGAGCGCTCACCGACCGCGATCAAACATCTGCCG
>JAJFUB010000017.1 GCA_021372615.1 bacterium
GGGTGGGGGCTGGTGGTGGGACGCCGTTCGCTGTGGGCGGCGTAGCGCACGGCGGCCCACCCCCGGCGCTGCGCGCCGACCCCTCCCCGCGGGGGAGGGGTGTGTCGTTTCCCCTCCCTTCAGGGAGGGGGCAAGGGTTAGGACGCCGTTCGCTGTCGGAGGGCGTGGCGCACGGCGGCCCACCCCCGGCGCTGCGCGCCGACCCCTCCCCGCGGGGAGGGGTTGACGGCAACGGCAGCCGGCTGGACGCCGGCGGTCCTACGGCAACGGCTACGGCTGCGGGAGGAACGCCTCGAGGGTCTTGGCCAGGTCCAGGGCCGGCTCCCACTTGAAGAACTCGCTCTCCCACAGGAACTTCGGGTCGAGCGTTACCCCGTCAATCTGCTGCTCCAGGCCCTCGTTGGCCAGCAGGTCCTCCACCAGCTTCAGGCTCCGGCCCTCCAGCGTGTATTCCACCGTCTGCTCGGCCATCACCCGGAAGGCACGGTTGCCCCGGGCGCGCGGCTCGGGGATGAGCACATTGGGGTCGCGCGGCTTCTCCGGCTCGGTGAGGCGCTCCTTGCCGCTCTTGATGACCTGCTTGAGGCGTCCGGCCCCCAGGTGCTTGGTGAAGTCGGCCAGCGTGGGATAGGCCTGGCGACTGACGACCTCGATCACGACCCCGGCGCGCAGGTTGTGCATCGGCTTGGGTAGCACGTACTGCTGGGGGCGGGCGTAGATGGTCAGCAACAGGCTGGCCGACTCCTCCGGGCCGCTCCACTCCATCACGGCCGGCTTGGCGGCGGCGCCCTGGTTGCTGCCCGACGGGCCCGTGCGGGTCAGCGTCAGGCCCACATAGCACTCGGCGGTCTCCACGGCCACGCTCTCCAACTCACCTACGGCGGTGGGCTGCCCGTTCCACGGCACGCCATAGCAGTAGACGCCCTTCACGCCTTCCCGGGCTCCCAGCACGCCTCGCAGCGAGGCCTGTACGCGCTTGGGGATGGCGATGTCGTCGAAGTTGAAGCTGCACACGGCCAGGTTGTCCGCCTGCACCGACTGGATGGTGCAGGGCGCGGGATCGCAGTAGAAGTACATGGTCGGGCGGCTGGAGCGGGCAAAGGTGCAGAAGATGGGTATGGTGGCCGGGCCGACCTCGCCCGACATCGTGCCGAGGGAGTAGTGCGGGGCGATGTAGGTATCCGTGCCGCGCACCGCGGCGAGGGGCGAGCGCGTGCGGCGCAGGCCCGTGGTGGCCGTCAGCCCGACAATGCTCTCCGGCGCCCGCCACTGCGGCAGCACTGCCGCCGCCAGGTACGGCTCGATCTGCGCGGGCAGCGGCAGGCCGAAGTCCGTCGCCAGCACATATGACGGGAAGCCGGCGGCGTTGACATAGTCCGACGCGAAGCCCTGGGTGAGCGCGCCGCCCACGTAGGCAGCGGCCGGATGCACCCGGCCCGCCAAGTCCACCGCCGCCAGCGTCAGCGCCTGGTCCATCGCCGCCCGGCGCTCCTCGGGCAGGCTCTCGCGGATCCACTTGAGCGACACATAGCGCACCGTATCGAACGTGGCGCTGTGGCCGGCGGGCAGGCCCGTGCGGGTGGTCAGGCGCAGCCAGTCGTTCACCTCACCGACAGCGCCCCCGGCGTCGGCGCCCAGTGCGGCGGCAATCGTCGCCCGGGCGGCCACGCGCAACAGGAAGCGAGCATCGTCCTGGGGCTTGACCGCGACACGGGCCAGGGCCTTGTCGGCCAGGAGCAGGCTTTGGCGCAAGCGGGCTGTGAGATCAGCGCCCAGGGTGTCGGCGTGGTGGCGCAGTGCGTAGGCCAGCAGCGGCGCGGCGT
This sequence comes from bacterium, assembly GCA_021372615.1. Classification (NCBI taxonomy): domain Bacteria; species bacterium. The sequence continues at coordinate 1,824 of JAJFUB010000017.1, forward strand.
AGAGCGTCGCCTCGGGGGTGGGGACGGCTTCCAGGTGCGGCGTGAGCGGCGTCCCGTCGGCGGCGGCAGTCACCATCTGGGCCTGCCACGGGAAGTGCCCCAGCTCGGCCCCCGACGCGGCCTGCGTGTCCAGGATCTTCCCGAGGATGAGGCGCGCCTGATCGAGGTTCTGCCCGGTGGCCAGACAGGCCGCCACGGTACCGGCGCTGGCTTCCGGGATGTCCGGGAGGCCGGTGCCGCCCTTGACGAGGCCGGTGGCAGCGTCGAAATGGGCCTGGCCATAGGCCACGATCGCCTGCAGGGCCGGGGCGTCGGCCTCGCGGGCGGCGACCGCCGGCAGGCAAAGCAGCAGGGGTACAAGCAGACGGAGAACGCGCATCAGTTCACCTGTGTGGTGTGGGTAAGGGGCCGTGGCAATAGCTTCGACAAGTGAGTCCGCCAATGGTTCGCCGCTGGAGCGCTCAACACCTGTGTTGAGCCGCCGTGTTCCTTGAAGTCATGGGGTGAATCTGGTATAATCATGCCAAGACGAGAGTGGCCCTACGTTGCGCGTGACACCCTAAGGTTTCTGGCCAACACCCGCATTAGGGGATCCCGGCTTCACCGGCGGCGTGATGGTCTTCTCAGGCCGGCGGGCAGCGCAAGCTGCTCCGACCTGCAGGACGAACATTAACCCGGTGAGAGGGAACCCACCTTGATGATGGGTCCGAAACCGTTAAGGTGCACGGCTCCTGTGGGGCCCTCGTCGCTTCCAGGCCTACTCATCCCCACCGTCGCCATCTCCGCGCAACGCGGAAGGCCCGGTGGGGGCCGGACCCCATTGGCGTCAAGCCGCTTCCTCCATCGCTGAGCAGCAACCATACCAGTCCCTCGTGACGGGTGTTGCCGCGTGCCTACTGCCTTCATCAGTTCGGCCAGTCGAGACCTGGGCGCCGATCGCCGGGCGGCCGCCGCGGCTGCCCGGGCGGCGGGCCTGGAGCCGTTCCTGTATGAGGACGAGATGGGTGGCCGCACCGCGAGCCCCGAGGTGGCCTGTCTGGACGAAGTGCGCAAGACCGACCTGGTTATCCTCCTGCTGGGGCAATGGTACGGCTCACGGACGGCGGACGGCAAGTCACCCACCCACCTGGAGTATGAGACGGCCCTGGATGAGGGCAAGCCGGTGTTGGTCTACATCAGGCGCGTCGAGCGCGAGGCCGACCAGCAGACCTTCGTGGCTGAGGTGCAGGACTGGGCCGCGGGCGAGTGCTGCCAGGAGTACGACACCCCCGACGACCTCGGGCCGCTGGTGCAGGCTGACGTCCGCCGCTTCCTTGACGAGGCCGTGGACGACCGCGCCTTCGAACGGGTCTTCCCCCGCTACATCCCCCGCTATCTGGGCAGCACCGTCAAGCAGCATGAGACCGCCCAGGAGGAGAACATCCCCTATCTGCCGCTGAGCGCCTCGGTGGCGCCGCTAGCGGCCGGGAGGGGTGTCCCCGAGACGGCAGCCTCAGTGGACGTGCAGGAGTTGATCGGCCAGACCCGTGCCTCCGGCGGGGTACTGCTGTTGCGGGGTGACGCCGGCAGCGGCAAGACCTACTCGCTGCGCATGGCTGTCTACGAGGCCGCGCGCGAGGCGCTGGCCCTGCCCCCCGAGCGCCGGCGCAACCCCATGCTCCCGGTGCCGGTGCTGGTGAGCCTGGCCAACTACCAGCGGGTGCCGGACGTGCAGCCGCATGAGGAGATCCTGTCGCTGGTGGCGCGAGCCCTGCGCCAGCACGGCTTCCCGCCGGTGCTCACGCTGGACCACGCCCGGCGCTTCCTGGCCACCCAGCGCTTCTGCTTCTGCTTCGATGGCCTGAACGAGATCGCGGAGGGCGACCTGCGCTCCGCCGTCACTGCCCTGCGGGACTTCGTGGCACGTCACCCGAACGAAGGCATGGTGTTCACCGCCCGGTCACACTTCGTGGAGCGGCGCCGCGACCTGTGGGAGCGGACTCTCGGCGCGCAGTGCGCGACGCTGGACGACCTGGCTCTGCACCAGTTGCGGGACTACCTGGCTTCCGGCTTCCTGGACGAGGAGGCCGTCCAGCAAATCGGTGACAAGCTCAGCGACCCCGACACCTTCACCCTGGCGCAGAAGCCACTGTTCCTGTTCGTCCTCATCAAGACCATCACGCGCCTGGGCGAGGCCCGCGTCACCAAGGGGAGCCTGCTCGGGCAGTTCGTGGACATGGCCCTAGCGATGGACCTGCGGGAGAAGGCCTCCTACGTCAACCAGTTGTCCACCGATCTGAAACTGCAGGTGATCTCAACGCTGGGCTATCAGGCGCACGAGGCCGGCACGCACACTTTCGGCCTGCCGGTGCTGCGGTCCATTCTGCAGGTGGCCGTGCCGACGACCGACCCGGACAGCGACGCCCGGGTCATGGCCGAGGAGTTGGTGGAGAACGGTATCCTGGCCCAGGTCGGGGGCTCCCTGCGGTTCTGGCACCCGGCGCTGCAGGAGTACTGCGCGGCCCTGGAGATCCGCCGGCTGGCCATCGAGCCCTTGCTGGCGGCCGGGCCCCGGGGCCCCCACGGCCTCCGCCACCGCCTGACCCAGCAGATCATGCACTGGTGCCAGGGGCGGGGCTGGGAGGAGCCGATGTCCCTCGCCTTCGGCTTCATCGCGGACGAGGCCCTGGCCAACGACCTGCTGGAGCGCATCCGGGAGACGAACACGGTGCTGGCAGGCAAGTGCATCGGCAACAGCAGCGTCGTCCGCGAGCAGGTGGTCCAGAACTTCACGGAGGAGTTGCAGCGGGAGTTCGCCCTGGCGCGGATTGACTGGATCCTGCTGGCGTACTATTGCCTGGCCGTCGGTGGCGGGGTGGTGCTGGCGGTGTTCCCGTCGAAGCAGACAGAGGTGGTTAGCGCCGTCCTGGGCTGGCTCGTGACGCATGTCGGCTCGCTGGCCTTCATCCCGAGCCGGCTGCAGTTCGTGAGTGTCTTCGTGATGGCGGCCGTCTGCACCGAGGTGCTGCGCCTGGCGGTCAACCGGCACATGCTCTCGGCGGTGGTCCTGCCGTCCCTGGTGGCGCTGGTCGAGGCTCGGCAGCCTTTGGCCAACGGGGCCCTGCGGCGGATGCGGCAGTTGGCCGCCACGAGCCCGTGGCCCGCCAACGAGCGGGCCACCGCCGCGCTGAACCTGTTCTGCTACCGGTCGCACCAGGGCGAGGCGGAGACGCTGGCGGCGCTGGACCGCGACGCTGAGCGCATCCTGGTGCTCGCCGCCCTGAAGGACACGCCCTACCTGTCGGTCATCAGCGCCGTCTGCAGTCGGCTGGCCGACCTGACGGACAGGGAGTGCCGCGTAGCCGTGGGCAGCCTGCTGGGGCTCAAGCCCCTGCCCTCGGCGGAGTTCCTCCGGGAGTCCCTGCCGTCGGTCATGGAGCAGACGGCCCGGTTCGGCTATGCCACGCGCAAGCGCGCCGCGGCGCTGGCGGCGGCGGTCGGCCTGCCCTACGAGCCGCCCCGGCGCTCCGTGCATGACCTCGGGATGGCTCTGCACAATACGCCCCCGATCATGACGCTCGCCCTATTCGTCGTGGCGCTGTGGTTGGTCGGGGCAGGTCTGGCTGCCCTGCGAGAGGCACTTGACGGTGTGCTCGTACCCTTCTTGCACCACGTGCTTCGAGGCTGAGCGCGGCGCCGCCGCGCCGGTCGCTGGAGGTACTGCCCATGCAAGCCAGGAGAGTGTCGGCGCGGGGTTTCATCATCCGGGCCCTGGTTGCCATCGCTGTCGTCGTGCTGGTGGTCAAGTACGTCACTTTCTACCAGGCGGAGATGGCGTCGCAGCCCCACATCATCAACTCGCTGATCGCCGATCTGCGGGACCCGGACGTCCACGTGCGCGCCGCCGCCGCCCAGGCACTGGGCAAGACGGGCAACAAGCAGGTCGCCAACGCACTCCTGGAGGCTCTCCAGAACGACCGGGAGCTGCTGGACGTGGTCATGGAGGCCCTGCAGAACCTGGAGATCAGCTTCGACTTCCGGACGGCAACGGCGCAGGCCCCGCGTCCGGGGTGGGTCGAGGCCGCGCGGCGCGCCCTGCGGCAGTACGCCGGGATGTGGAACCAGCGCCTGACGGCCCTCGCTCGTGCCATATCGTTCGTGATCGTCTACCTGCCTCCGCTGCTGTTGTTCAACTACGTGGACCGGCGGTGGGGCCTGATGGAGTGGGTATTGCGGTGGTTGAACCAGGAGCGGTACCGGCAGATCATCAGGCATGTTGTCCATGGGGGCCTCTTCGTGGGCTGTTTCCTCGTCAGCCAGGTCTTCTACGCGCGCTTGATGGTTGAGCCGGTGGAGATGCCGCAACCCACGGACGTGACGATGCAGTTGGTCAAGATCGAGATGGCCGGGCAGAAGCGGGCTGTGGAAGCGGTGCCGATGCTTGTGGGCGTGCTCGAGAACCTCGACGCCGTGCCCGAGTTGCGCTGGCGGGCGGCCTACTCGCTCGGCCGGATCGCCAACCGGCAGGGCCTCCCGGCCCTGCTGCGGGCCTTGCGTGACGGCGACCCCAAGGTGCGGCAGTATGCGGCCTGGGCGGTGGGCAACACCTGCGCCGTCGAGGCCCTGCGCCAGTCCGAGGCCGAGCCCCTGCTGCTGCGCTTCTGTACCTACTGCGGCGCGAAGGTCAGGCCGGACGACCAGCGCTGCGGCGAGTGCGGGCAGAAGATCAGACGCACCTTCGGCCTTGAGGAACGCAAAGACGAGAAGGGGCAGAAGGGCGTCGGCCAGTAGTGTGCTGTCCCGGTGATGGCTAGAGGCTGTCCAGTAGGGCAGGCGGCTCGCCTGCCCGCGCGGGCGGGCCGCCCGCGCTACTGGGACCACATAGCCAATCGCGGGACACAACACTAGCGCGGCGCCGCAGTGAGACGATGGACACCCTACCGCCCGACAACCTGTTTGCCGCTGACGACCTGCAGCACATGCCCCTGGCGGCGCGCATGCGCCCCCGCACGCTCGAGGAGTTTGTGGGCCAGGAGCACCTGGTCGGCCCCCGGGCGCTGCTGCGCCGGGCCCTCGACAGCGATGCCCCGCCCTCGATGATCTTCGTCGGGCCGGCCGGATCGGGCAAGAGCACCCTGGCCACGATCATCGCCGGCATGACCCGCCACCACTTCGAGCCGCTGTCGGCCGTGACTTCGGGCGTGAGCGACATCCGCAAGGCAGCCGCGGCCGCCGAGGAGCGTCGCCGCCTGCACAGCCGCCGCACGCTGGTCTTCCTGGACGAGATCCACCGCCTCAACAAGGCTCAGCAGGACTCGCTGCTGCCCTTCGTGGAGCGGGGGACTTTCACGCTGATCGGCGCCACCACCGAGAACCCCTTCTTCAGCCTGACAATGCCGCTACGGTCGCGCTGCCGGCTCTACCAACTCAAGCCGCTGAGTGCCGAGCAGGTGCTGGGGCTGCTGCAGCGGGCCCTGGCCGATGGGGAGCGGGGCCTGGGCACGGTGGCCGTTGAGGTGGCTCCGGAGGCGCTCGCGCACCTGTCCGAGGGCTGCAACGGCGACGCCCGGACGGCCCTGAGCGCGCTGGAGATGGCCGTGCTCACCGCCCAGCCCGGTGAGCAGGGCGTACGGCATGTGTCCCTGTCGGCCGCCGAGGAAGCCCTGCAGCAGCCGGTGCTCAAGTACGACCGCGCCGGCGACGAGCACTATGACACCATCTCGGCGGTCATCAAGGCCATGCGCGGCTCCGACCCGGACGCGGCGATCTATTGGCTGGCCAAGATGCTGGAGGCGGGGGAGGACCCGCGGTTCATCGCGCGGCGGATCGTGATCCAGGCCGCCGAGGACGTGGGGCTGGCCGACCCGACGGCGCTGCGTGTTGCTATCGCCGCCGCCGATGCTGTAGAATACGTCGGCCTGCCCGAGGCGCAGATTCCGCTGGCCATGGCGACGATCCACCTGGCCACGGCGCCCAAGAGCAACTCGGCGTACCTGGCGATCGCCCAGGCTCGCGAGGACGTGGCCAAGGAGGGCGCAGCGCGCGTGCCGGACCATCTGGCGGGCTCCGCGCGTCTGGACAAGAGCAGTCAGCCGTATCTATACCCCCATGACTACCCGGGCGGCTGGGTCGCCCAGGATTACCTGCCGCCGGGCCTGTCCGGGCGGCGTTACTACAACCCGAAGGACAACCGCCGCGAGCAGCTCATCGCCGAGCACCTGGAGGCGCTGCGGGCGCAGCGAGAGGGCCGGTCGGTCGAGGCAAGGCCCCCCGTACAGGCCTCGCCCGCAGCGGCCCCGGAGACGCCGCCAACGACCACAGCCGGCACGAGGGATGAACAGGGTGAACATACAGAAGACAGCTCTGAGTGACGAGGCAACGCTGTTTGCGCCCGCGGGCGAGCTGGATGCCTACACCGGGCCGCAACTGCGGGAGGAGCTGGCGGAGGCGGTGGCGGACGGGGCGCGCTGGCTGGTGCTCGACATGAGCCGGGTCGAGTACATTGACAGCGTCGGACTCGGGATCATCGTGGGCGCCGCCAAGCGGACCGTGGAGCAGGGGGGCAATCTGGCCGTCGTGGCGGCCCGGCCCAATGTACTGCGCGTCTTCGAGATCTCCGGCACGCGTGAGTTGCTCAATGTCGTGGAGACGCTCGACGAGGCCCGGGAGCGACTGTCCTGGCCGGTAGGGGGGTGCGGGTGTGACGACGCGCCCGCCCCGGCCGATCACGGTGTGAAGGGGGGAGAGCAATGAGCAGTCCCCTGGACCGTGACAGCCTGGAGGTGACGATCCCCTGCGAGCCGCGGTTCCTGTCAGTGGTGCGGCTGACGGTAGCCGGAGCCGCCGCGCGCGCCGGGCTGGGCGTCGCCGAGATTGATGATGTGAAGGTGGCCGTCTCCGAGGCCTGCACCAATGCCATCGAGCATGCCTTCCCCCCGGCCGAGGGCAAGGCGTGCCCCGCCATCCGTATCCGCATGACCGCTCGGGACGGCGAGCTGCGGCTCGAAGTGGAAGACGAGGGCAGCGGCTTCGACCCCAAGCATCTGCCGCGGGTGGACCTGGAGCAGCGGGTGTCCGAGGAGGGCGGGCTGGGCGTCTACCTGATGCGGCAGCTCATGGATGAGGTGAAGATCGAGAGCGCTCCCGGCAGCGGTACGAAGATCACGATGGTCAAGCGCTCGGCGAGGTGACGGTGTGGAGTCTCGCTGGGATGAGATGACCACGGACGAGATGTTCGCGGAGTTGCGACACACCTCCGACCCCGAGCTGCGTGCCGCCCTCATCGAGCGGCATGAAGGCTTGGTGCGGCATGTTGCCCGCCGGTACATGAACTCCGGCGAGTCGTACGAGGATATCGTGAGCGTCGGCCACCTGGGCCTGGTCAACGCGGTGGACCGCTTCGACCCGACGCGTGGCACCAAGTTCGCCACCTTCGCCGTCCCCACCATCAAGGGCGAGATTCGGCGCTACTTCCGCGACCGCACCTGGGGTCTGCGAGTGCCGCGCCGGGTGCAGGAGCTGTCGCTCAAAGCGCGCCAGGCCCTCGAGGAGATGACGCAGCGGCACGGGCGCTCACCCACGTATGCGGAGCTGGCCGAGCAACTGCACGTGGGGGAAGAGGATGTCATCGAGGCGATGGAGGTCGGGCGCCAGCACGACCTGCTGAGCATTGACGCTGCTCAGGACGATGAGGACGGCTTCGGACAGAGTGCCGCCGACCGGGCGGGTGACGTGGATGTGGACCTGGAGAGCCTGGGACAGCGCTCGGAGATCTCCTGGGCGCTGCAACAGCTCCCGGCGCGGCAGCGCCTCATCGTCATCATGCGCTTCTACATGGACATGTCCCAGCAGGATGTGGGGGAGAGGCTGGGCATCTCCCAGATGCACGTCTCGCGCCTGCAGCAGAAGGCGCTGGTGCGCCTGCGGCAAGTGCTGCAGCGACAAGGCTGACGGCACAAGGATGAGTGACGAAGGCGGAGAGGTGGCGGTGCGGCGACATGCCGCACCGCCCTGCCGCCTTCCGCCTAGCGCCCTGGGGTGAGCGCCATGACTGGTCGCGTCTGGTGGCAAGCCGTTTCCGCCGTGCTCGTGGGCGTGCTGCTGGCGTTGGTGGCGCGCTACGTGTTCGTGCACAGCCTCGCCATCCTGGTGCTCTTCGCCCTGGGATGGCTCGTGGCGTGGGTGATGGACCCGCTGCTGGACGCCATGCAGCGCCGTGGCATGAAGCGGATGGCGGCCGTGTGGGTGGTCACGGCGGGGTTCGTCGTGGTGCTGGCGGTGGGGGGCGTGCTGATCGTCCCGCGATTGGTCGCGCAGGTGCAGGACGCTGCCAGCCACTGGCAGGACTACTCGGCCACGGCGCAGACGACCTACGAGTACTGGCACCAGCGCCTGACGGAGTATGTCAACGCCCAGTATCCGGGCGTGGAGATCATGCCGTTCCTAGATGACAAGGTGGCGGAGGCCAGCGCCTGGCTGGCGCGCAACATCCCCACCTTCTTGCAGTGGCTCAGCCAGCAACTGATCGCCTCGGTCGGCCTGGTCGGCATGGGCTTCCTGCTGCTGGTCATCAGCTTCCATTTCATGAACCTGATTGACCCGCTCCGCGAGAGCATCCGCAAGATGCTGCCGGCGAGCGCGGACGGGGAAGTGGACCGCCTCGGCACGCAGATCAACGCCATGCTGGGGCAGTACCTGCGCGGGATCGTGCTGGTCAGCATCCTGACGGGCATCACGGTCACGCTGGTCCTGAGCACCGTCAGCATCTTCTTCGGCACCAAGTATGCCCTGATCCTGGGCCTGGTGTCGGGCATCACGTACATGATCCCGTACGTGGGGCCGACCGTCAGTTGCGTCAGCGCCGGGTTCTTCGGCTACGTCACCGCCGCCCAGTCGCCCTGGTGGGCCTGCGGCGTCTCCATCGCGGGGATGCTGGCGATCAACCAGGTCTTCGACACCTTCGTGACGCCGCGCATCGTCGGGCAGCGGGTCGGGTTGCATCCGCTCGTGATGCTGTTCTCGGTCTTCATCGGGGTCGCGCTGCTGGGGATACCCGGGATGATCATCGCCACGCCGGTGGCGGCCAGCATGAAGATCGTGCTGGCGCGGTGGCTGCCCATCAAACAGGTGAATTTCACCGCGCCCTGCGGCAAGCGGCGGCTGGACATTGACGTGGCCGCGAGCCTGAACCTGCTGGCGATGAATGTGGCTCGCATTCGGCGGGATGTGGAGACGGTGCTGCGGCACGAGGCGCATGAGAGCCCGGGAGGCGCGCACAAGCCGCCTGCCGAGCCGCCCGACGAAGGGGAAGTGTAGGGGTGCCACGGCCAGCCCTGCTGGCCGTGCGGGGGGCACCAACGTCCACGGCCAGCAGGGCTGGCCGTGCCACCCGTCACTGAACAACACCGGGCGTCGCCTGGCGCGCCCCTACTGATCCAAGGAGTAGCAGGAACGACACAATGCCTACCGTGCAGGAGATTCGACAGCTTTTCCTGAGCTTCTTTGAGGAGCGTGGCCATCTCGTCCGCCCCAGCGCGCCGCTGGTGCTGCGCGACGACCCGACGAGCCTGTTCACCAGCGCCGGCATGCAGCCGTACATGGCGGCCTACCGGGGTGAGGAGGCGCCGCCGGCCCCGCGCGTGGCCAGCATCCAAAAGTGCAACCGCACCGTGGACATCGAGGGTGTCGGCATCCACAACCGCTACTGCACCTTCTTCGAGATGCTGGGCAACTTCTCGTTCGGCGACTACTTCAAGCAAGAAGCCGTGGACTTCGCCTGGGAGTTCTTCAACGACGTGCTCGAGCTCCCGCGCGAACGCCTGTGGTTCACCGTCTACACCGATGACGACGAGACCGAGGAGATCTGGCACAAGCGCATCGGCATCCCCCGCGAGCGCATCCTGCGCTTCGGGCGCAGCGACAACTTCTGGCCCAAGGCGCGCTGGGAGGGGCCCTGCGGCCCTTGCAGCGAGATCCACATTGACCTGGGCGAGGAGTACTCCTGCGGCAGTCCCACGTGCCGGGTGAACTGCGACTGCGACCGCTACCTGGAGCTGTGGAACCTCGTATTCCAGATGTACACCGAGGCTGAGGACGGGACGCTCACGCCGCTGCCCAAGCCCGGCGTAGACACCGGCATGGGCCTGGAGCGGCTGGCGCTGGTCCTGCAGGACAAGCCATACGTCGCCGAGACCGACGAACTGTGGCAGATCTGCAGCGCCATCGTCGAGGCCATCAACTCGCAGCGCACCACGCCGCTGGCGTATGGGGACGCCGCCGAGACCGACCTGGCCCTGCGCATCATGACCGACCATCTCCGCGCCTCGACGTTCATCATGAACGACGGGGTCGTGCCCAGCGCCGACGGGGCGGGCTACGTGTTGCGGCGCTTCATCCGCCGCGCCTACCGCTTCGGGCGGCAGGCGGGCGCCACCCGGCCCTTCTTGCACGAGGCGCTGCCGGCCGTGGCCGCCGCCATGGGCGAGGCCTACCCCGAGTTGCGGGACAAGGTGGAGTTCTCCGCCAAGCTCATGCACCGGGAAGAGGAGCGGTTTGCCGGGACGCTCGAGTCGGGCATCAGCCTGCTCGAGGAGATCGTGGACGGACTGCAGGGCACGGTCATCGGCGGTCAGGAAGCCTTCCGGCTCTACGACACGTACGGCTTCCCGCTGGAGCTGACCGTCGAGCTGGCCGCCGAGCGCGACCTGACGGTGGACGAGGCGGCCTTCGCCGAGGCCATGGAGGCCCAGCGGGTGCGGTCGCGCGGGGAGACCGTGGGGCTGGCCGGATCGCGCGATGTGGAGCTGTCGGCGGGGCTCCCGGCCACGGAGTTCGTGGGCTACGAGACGACAGCGGCGGAGGCGCAGACGCTGGCCTTTGTCCGCGACGACAAGGTCGTGGACGGCCTCGAGGAGGGTGACGAGGGCGGGCTGGTGCTCGACCAGACGCCCTTCTACGCCGAGCGAGGCGGCCAGGTCGGCGACCGCGGCCGGATCGTCTTCCCCGACGGCGTCTTCGAGGTGGCCAACACGCTGCCCCTGGGTGACACCATCCTGCACGTCGGCCGCATGGCCAGCGGCGTGACCGAGCCGGGCCGGGTCCTCGCCGAAGTGGACCCGTCGCGGCGGCGGGCCATCTGCGCGGCCCACACCGGCACGCACCTGCTGCACGAGGCCTTGCGCCGGGCGCTGGGGACGCACGTGGACCAGTCCGGCTCGCTCGTGGCGCCCGACAGGCTGCGCTTCGACTTCACCCATCACGAGAGCGTGGCGCGGGACATCCTGGACCGCGTAGAGGACCAGGTGAACGAGTGGGTGGTGGGCGATCTGCCGGTGGCGATCGCCACCATCGAGTTCCAGGCTGCCCGCGACGCCGGGGCCCGGGCGCTGTTCACCGAGAAGTACGGCGATGTCGTCCGCACCGTGAAGGTCGGCGACGTGAGCATGGAGCTATGCGGCGGCACGCACTGCGCCAGCACCGGGCAGGTCGGCTCGCTGCGTATCCTGTCCGAGAGCAGCATCGCCGCCGGGGTGCGGCGCATTGAGGCCGTGACCGGGCTGGAGGCCGTGCGGCACGGACGGCACGTCGAGGCCGAGCTGGTCAGCATCGCCAAGGCTCTCGGCTGCACTGTCGAGGAAGCCCCGGGTCGTGTGGCGGGGCTGCAGGCGCGGCTGGCGGAGTTGCAGCATGAGCTGAAGCAGGCCCGACAGGCGCGGTCGGCCATGAACCTCGACAGCCTGCAGACGGTTGAGATTGGCGGCCTGAAGGTCGTCGCGGCCGAGATCCCCGGCGTGGATGCCGAGATGCTGAGCAGCCTGGTGGACCAGGTGGCCGACAAGAGCGGCGAGGGGGTGACGATCCTGGCCACGGTTGAGGACGGCAAGGTGCTGTTCATGGCCAAGGCCAGTGACGGCGCCGTCCGGGCCGGGGTGCATGCCGGGAACCTGGTGAAGGAACTCGCGACGCGGTGTGGTGGTGGCGGGGGCGGGCGGCCGCAGTTCGCCCGAGCCGGCGGCAAGGACCCCGAGAAGCTCGGCGAGGCGCTGGCGGCGGTGGCGGGGTTGGTGGAGGGGCAGTTGAAGTAAGAACAACGGCGTCCTCACCCCTTCCCCTCTCCCTCGTCCGCCTTCGCCCTACGGGCTACGGCGGGCTCCGGAGAGGGGATCTGGCAGCCTTCTCTGTGGCTTCGCAGCCACGAGGTGACGGAAGAGCCCCCTCTCCGGAACGCAGCGCAGCGGAGTGAGGGAGAGGGGTAGGGGTGAGGACGCCGTTCGGTGTCCACAATCATGCGGTACATGGGTGTTGATCTGGGAACCAAGCGTATCGGCATCGCCCTGTCGGACCCGATGGGGATGATTGCTTCGCCCTTCGCGGTCATCAGCCGCAAGGGCGGGAAGGCCGACCTGCAGGAAGTCGTGGCGATCGCGAAGGACTACGACGTCGAGATGATCGTGGTCGGCATGCCGGTGGACCTGAAGGGGCAGCAGGGCGTGGCCGCGCAGCACGTGAGTGGGGAGATCGAGCAGCTACGGAGCCTGTCCTCCGTGCCCGTGGAGACCTATGACGAACGCCTGACTTCGGCGGCGGCGCAACGGGCGCTGCGGTCGGGCGGGCTGGACAGCCGCGGTCAGCGGGGCGTCGTGGACAAGGTCGCCGCCGCCATATTACTGCAGTCTTATCTGGAGCAGCACAGACAACACGATGCCTCGTAGCAAGCGCAAGCGTTACATCAACCCGACCAGCATCGCCGTCACGGTGGCCACCGCCGTCGGCCTGCTGCTCCTGCTGGCAGTGGGCCTGTACCGGCTGGCCCTGGCCCCCGCGAGCCGCGACACACGCACGCAACTGGTGCACATCGAGAGCATGGGCACCAAGCAGCTCGCGCGTACACTGCGGCAGCAGAAGCTCATCCGCAGCGCGACGGCGTTCCGCCTGCTGGTGCAGGCCAACATGGCCCTGGGCAAGGGCAAGACGCCGAAGGCCGGCTACTACGACCTGAGCCCCAGCATGTCCGCCGAGGAGATCCTGGCGCGGCTGTCCGAGGGCAGGGTGGCCCGGCGCAAGGTGACCTTCCCCGAGGGCTTCACGCTGGCGCAGATGGCCGAGCGCCTGGAGCGCGAACTGGATATCCCTCAGCAGGAGTTCCTGGACGCTGCGCGCGGCACAGCGGTGTCACGCGCGGTCGGCTTCCGGCTGCCGCGCGCCTCGCTGGAGGGCTACCTGTTCCCCAGCACGTACACCTTCAACGTCGGCGAGAAGCCGGACCTGGTGGTCAGCGAGATGGTGGCGGCGCTCAATGAGACCTTCGTCCGGGCACACCAGAACGAGATCCGACGACAGAAGCTGTCTGTGCCCCAGTTGGTGACGCTGGCCTCGCTGGTCGAGCGTGAGGCGCGGGCGCCGGAGGAGCGGGCGCTCATCGCCGGGGTCATCATGAACCGGCTGGCCCGGAACATGCGGCTGCAGATTGACGCCACCGTGCAGTACGCTCTGGGCGAGCACAGGTCACGCCTGCTCTACAAGGACCTGAAGGTCAACTCACCCTACAACACCTACCTGCACGCCGGGCTGCCGCCGGGCCCGATCTGCAGCCCGGGGCTGGCGTGTCTGCAGGCGGCGCTGAAGCCGGCGAAGACCGATGCCCTCTTCTACGTCGCCCGGCGGGATGGGACGCACGTGTTCAGCCGGACGTACGAGGAGCATCAGCAGGCGATCAAGCGCGTGAGGGGCTAGGGCCGCGTGGGCGCGCGTGTCCTCACGCGCGCAGGCTGGCGGATGCCCTACGGATGCGCGCGTGAGGACACGCGCGCCCACGCGCCAGGGGCGGCGGTGGGGTTACGGATGCGCGCGTGAGGACACGCGCGCCCACGCGACCTCCGCACCCCCGCGGGAACAGCATATGTGGGAACACTGCAGGCCTGACATCATTGTGGATCGGCTCGAGCACCTCGACCAGGATGACCTGTGGGCGCGGGGCGTGCGGGGCCTCATCCTCGACCTGGACAACACCCTGTGCGCGTGGCATTCCAGCGAGGTGAGCGCCGAGCGGCGGGCCTGGGTCGCACGGGCCAGGGAGCGCTTCAAGCTCTGCATCCTGTCCAACACCATCAAGTTCGGCCGACTGCGGCGGGTCGGCGACACGCTGGGCATTCCGACCACCGGGCGCTGGGGCCTCGGCCGCAAGCCCATGCCCGGCGGCATCCGCGTCGCCCTGACGCTGCTGGGCACGCAGCCGCAGCAAACGGCCATCATCGGCGACCAGCTCTTCGCCGACGTGCTGGGCGCGAACCTGAACGGCCTGCTGTCGGTGTGGGTGCCGGTCCTGGATCGGCGGGAGTTCTTCAGCACACGGCTGTTCCGCGGCCTGGAGCGGCGCGTGCTGCGGCGGCTGGGCTGTGCCATTCCTGACAGGTCCCCGGACGAGACATGAGCAACCTCTCAGACAATCTGCGCGGCATTGACGGCGAGACCCGTGTGGCGGGCGTGATCGGCTGGCCTGTGCGCCACAGCCTGTCGCCGCCAATGCACAACGCCGCTTTCGCCGCGCTGGGCCTCAACTGGGTCTACGTGCCCTTTGCGGTGCAGCCCGAGCGGGTCGGCGAGGCCATGGCAGCCGTGCGGGGCCTCGACCTGGCCGGCCTGAATGTCACGATCCCCCACAAGCCCGCGGTGTTGCCGTACCTGGATGAGCTGGGGCCCGAGGCGCAGACGCTGGGGGTCGCCAACACGATCATCAACCGTGAGGGGCGGCTGACCGGCCGGAACACGGACGGGGAGGGCTTCCTGCGGTCGCTCCGCGAGATCGGGGGCGACGTGGCCGGGCAGCCGGTGACGCTGATCGGCGCCGGGGGCAGCGCGCGGTCGGTGGCGCTGGCGGTCTGCCAAGCGGGGGCCGCCCGGCTGACGATCGTCAACCGGACGCTGGAGAGAGCCGAGGCGCTGGCGGAGATGCTGCGGACCATCATTGGCGCGGGCGAGGCCTCCCGCGCTACGGAAGTGTGTGCCGTGGCGCTCGAGGCTCCCGAGGCCGAGGCGGCGGTGTCCGGCGCCGGGGTCGTCATTGACAGCACGGCCGTGGGCATGTACCCGCACCATGACGTGGCCCCCGTGGTGCCGGAGGGGTGGCTGCGTCCGGGGATGATCGTGGCGGACCTGACGTACAACCCGCGCCAGACAGTGCTGTTGCGGGCTGCGGCGCGGCAAGGCGCACGGACCCTTGACGGCACCGGGATGTTAGTACATCAGGGCGCACTATCTTTCGAGTACTGGACCGGCCAACCGGCCCCCGTAGAGGTCATGCGGCAGGCGTTGTTGAAACGACTGGGGGAGGGCGGTTAGCCAGCCGGGAGGGTCGTGTGCCCGACCGGGCGGCTTTGTGTTGACTTGAGATTCCCGCGTAAACTATAATCGGCCTCAACTACCGCTGGGTCTCCTTCCCGGTCGTTAGGCTGTTTGCACGAGGTGCTGCCATATGCGCAGAGGCGGGCGCAAACTCATCGGCCAGATGCTGATCGAGCGCGGACTGATCACGCAGGACCAGCTCGACCAGGCTCTGGAAGCCCAGAAGCAGAGCACTCAACTCATCGGTGAGATCCTCGTAGACCTTGGCTTCGTGCAGCGGCAACCGGTATACGAGGCCCTCGCGGAGCAACTGCGAGTCCCGTTCGTCAACCTCGCCACCGATGCCCCCGACCCCAAAGTCGTCGGTCTGCTGGACAAGGACACCGCCAAGCGGCTGAAGTCGCTGCCCTTCGCGCGCGGCGACGGCACGATTCGCGTGGCCATGGCCGAGCCGGAGGACGTCATGGCCCATGACGACCTCAAGATGCGGCTGCAAGTGAACGTCGAGCCGCTGCTGGCCGACCCGGCCGACCTGGCCAAGGCCATTGACCGCGCCTACAAGGAGGGGGGTGGTGGTGGCGGAGCGGCGGCGGCAGCCCCCTCAGCCGCCCCGGCGGCCGCCCGGCCGCGCGGCCCGCAGCAGCCCCCCGGCGCCGGCGCGAAGGCCGCAGACCGCTTCGGCATGGGCGACATGGCGGCCCTGGCCGAGTCCATCAAGGACTCCGGCATTCTCGGCGCCGATACGGCGGACGATGAGGACACCGAGCAGCGGATTGAGACCGACCGCGTGGCCGACGTTGCCGACGAGGCTCCCATCATTCGTATCGCCAAGGTGGTCATCCAAAAGGCGGTCATGGAGCGCGCCAGCGACATCCACATCGAGCCGGCGCGCAACGGGGTCCGCATCCGCTACCGCATTGACGGCGTTCTGCACGAGGTCATGCGGCTCCCCAAGTACGTCCATGCCCCGCTGCTGTCGCGCTTCAAGATCATGTCGGGGATGAACATCGCTGAGCGCCGCGTGCCCCAGGACGGCCGTATCCACATCCGCCATGCCGGCAAGGACTATGACCTCCGCAGCTCGGTCATCCCCACGACCAACGGCGAGAAGGCGGTCATGCGCATCCTGGACAAGAGCTCGATCCAGGTGGGTCTGGAGTCCCTGGGCCTCATGCCCGACATGCAGGCCCGTGTGGAGAAGCTGATCGTGCAGCCCAACGGCATGATCCTGTCCACCGGTCCTACAGGTTCGGGCAAGACGACCACGCAGTACTCCATCCTCAACCGCATCAACTCCGTCGAGACCAACATCATCACCATCGAGGACCCGGTGGAGTACGAGCTGGAGGGGATCAGCCAGGTTCACGTGAACCGCAAGGCCGGTCTGACCTTCGCCATTGCGCTGAAGTACTTCCTGCGGCAGGACCCGGACATCATCCTGGTCGGTGAGATCCGCGACCTGGAGACCTCGGAAATCGCGGTTCAGGCCGCTCTGACGGGCCACCTTGTGCTCTCGACCCTGCACACCAATGACGCGCCCTCCACGGTTACTCGTATGGTGGACATGGGCGTGGAACCCTTCCTGATCGCCTCCTCGATCATCGCCTCGCTGTCGCAGCGTCTGGCGCGCCGCATCTGCCAGGAGTGCAAGGAGGAGTACACGCCGCGGCGCGACCTGCTGCTGGGCTTCGGCTACGACCCCGACGCACCCGAGAACCGGGAGCAGAAGTTCTACCGGGGCGTCGGCTGCGAGAACTGCCGCTTCACCGGCTACCGGGGGCGCGTGGGCATCTACGAGTTGATGGAGATGAACACCGAGATCGCCGAGCTGATCGTCAAGCGCGCTTCGGCCGGTCAGATCAAGGAGGCGGCCCTGGCCGCCGGGATGGTCACGCTGGCCAAGGACGGCTTTGAGAAGGCGCTGCTGGGCCTGACCAACCCGGACGACCTGGTGCGCGTGGTCTTCACCGCCGGCGGCATGGGGTAGGGCCTACGTAGGAGTGGGGGCGGGAAGGCGCGCTGCATCGCGCCCGGGCGCCCTGGCCGGCGCCCGTACGATACTGAGTGAGGTTACCGATGGCGCAGACCCCCCAACAACCCGCACCGGCTCCGGCGGCCCCCGCGGCTCCGGGTGCCGTGCCCGCCCGCAAGCCGGCGGCGGTACAGCGCACGCCCATTGACGATGTGCACATTGACGAGCTGCTGGAGATCGTGGTCGAGAACAACTCCTCCGACCTCCACATCGCCAGCGGCCTGCCGCCGATCATGCGCGTGGACGGCGAACTGAAGGCCATGCGCTACACGCCCATGACGCCGGAAGTGTCGCAGCGCATGATCTACGACGTCCTCACGGATGACCAGATCCAGCGCTTCGAGACCGACCTGGAGCTGGACTGTTCGTACCAGCTTCGCAAGGTGGCGCGCTTCCGCGTCAACGTGTTCAAGGACCGGGGCACGATCGCCTCGGCCCTGCGGCTTATCCCCACCAAGATTCCGACGGTGCAGCAGTTGGGGCTGCCGGCGGTGGTCGAGAAGCTGGCGCGGCGGCCGCGCGGCCTGTTGCTGGTCACCGGCCCGACTGGGAGCGGCAAGTCCACGACCCTGGCCTCGATGATCAACCAGATCAACACCGAGCGCGCCGAGCATATCATCACCATCGAGGACCCCATCGAGTACCTGCACACCCACAAGAAGTGCATCATCAACCAGCGCGAGGTGGGGCAGGATACCCACCAGTTCCAGAACGCGCTACGCGCCAGCCTGCGCGAAGACCCCGATGCGCTGCTGGTCGGTGAGATGCGCGACCTGGAGACGATCAAGCTGGCCATCACCTGCGCCGAGACGGGCCACCTCGTGATGGGGACCCTGCACACCAACAGCGCGGCCGAGTCCGTAGACCGCATCATTGACGTGTTCCCCGCTGATGAGCAGGAGCAGATCCGCGTCCAGCTCTCCAACAACCTGATCGCGGTCATGTCGCAGCAGCTCCTGCCGCGGGCCGGGCAGCCGGGCCGCGTGGCGGCCATTGAGGTCATGGTGGCCAACTCGGCCATCCGCAACCTGATCCGTGAAAACAAGGCGCACCAGATGACCTCCATGATCCAGACGGGCGCCGCCGACGGGATGCAGACAATGGACCAGGCCCTGCGCGACCTCGTGCAGCAGAGCCTCGTGACGTATGAGGTCGCGATGCAGCGGGCCCAGAACCCACAGGAGTTGGAGAAGCTCCTGGCGGGAGAAGGCTAGCCAGGGGCGGGGTCAGGCCTCAAGAGCAGGGACCCATCCATGCCGTCCGTGGTTCTGTAAGGATGGCATGGCCTGGGAGCTGGCGGGTGGCTAGCCCGCCGTGGGGGCCGTAGCGGCACCCTCAGTCGTGAAAGGAGACGGTATGGCAACGTTTGCGTATGTTGCCAAGGACAAGACCGGCAAAGAGGTCAAGGGCCAGCAGGACGCCAGCAACAAGGACGCCCTCATCAAGAATCTGCGCGCCAAGGGCCTGGTCGTTGGGTCGATCACCGAAGAGAAGGCGGTCGCCAAGGCTAAGCAGAAGTCGGGTGGCTTCAAGCTCTTTGGCGGCAAGGTCAACCTGAAGGACCTCTCCATCTTCTGCCGGCAGTTCGCCACCATGATCAACGCTGGCGTGTCGCTGGTCCGGTGCCTGGACGTGCTCGAGCAGCAGACCAACAGCCCGCGCCTCAAGGAGATCATCCGCGACATCGAGGCCGAGGTACAAGGCGGCGCCACACTGTCGCGCTCGATGGCCAAGTTCCCGCGCGTGTTCTCGAACCTGACGACCGGTCTGGTGCGCGCCGGGGAAGTCGGCGGTGTGCTCGACGAGACCCTTGACCGTCTGGCAGGCTTCCTGGAAAAGGACATGGAGCTGCGCCGGAAGGTCAAGTCCTCCATGACCTACCCGGTGCTGGTCATGGTCGTTGCCGTCGGCATCGTGACCTTCCTGGTCACGTTCATCCTCCCCAAGTTCCTCCAGCTCTTCAAGGAGCTGGGCATGACGGACGACAAGTTCCCCATGCCGACGCTGATCCTCATGAAGGTCAGCAACTTCATGACCAGCAAGTGGTACATCATGATCGCCCTGATCGTGGCCTCGACGATCGCGCTGAACCGCATCCGGGCCACGAAGACCGGACGGCGGTACTTCGACATAGCCCGGCTCAAAGCGCCCGTGTTCGGGCCACTCAACCACAAGATCTGCATCGCTCGCTTCGCGCGCACGTTCTCGACCCTGCTGTCCTCGGGCGTACCGATCCTGCAGGCCATGGAAACCGTGGCCGGCACCGTGGACAACGACATCATCTCCGACGCCATCCTGATGTCCCGCGCGGCCATCCGTGAGGGTGACACCATCGCCGACCCGCTGGCGGCCAGCAAGATGTTCCCGCCCATGGTCGTACAGATGATCACCATCGGCGAGGAGACCGGGCAGCTCGACTCGATGTTGTCGAAAGTCGCCGACTTCTACGAGTCCGAGGTGGATGCGGCGCTGGAAAGCCTGACCAGCGCGCTGGAGCCGGTGCTGATCGTGTTCCTGGGTGTCGTGGTCGGCTTCATCGTCGTGGCGATGTTCCTGCCGCTGGTGGCTATCATCGGCGAGTTGTCGCAGTAGACTGCCTAGTGGGGGTGCCTGACGCGGCCCGGCCGGCGGATCATGCGCCGAGCGGGGCTGGGTTTGCGAGAGCTATTAGCGAAGCCGGCTGTCGCAGAGCCGGCTCCTGCACTGGGGCTTTCATGTTTGAGCTGCTGCCGCCCTGGATCCTGACTGTGTTCCTGTTTGCCTTCGGGGCGGCCCTCGGCAGCTTTCTTAATGTAGTTATATATAGACTTCCCCGCGCCGAGTCCTTCGTACATCCCCCCTCGCACTGCTTCAGTTGCGGCGCCCGGCTGGGCGTGCTGGACCTCTTCCCGGTGGTCTCCTACGTGCTGCTGCGGGGCCGATGCCGCCACTGCGGGGCGGGGTTCAGCCCGCGCTACGCCCTCGTCGAGGCGGCCTGCGGCCTGCTGGCGGTGGCCATCGTCAACCTCTGGGGGCTCTCGCTGTTCGCCCTGGCCGTCTTCGTGGTCTGTCTCTGCCTCATTGCCATCTTCTTCATTGACCTGGACCACATGATCATCCCGGACGAGTTCGTGGCGATCATCGCCGTCCTGGGCTTGGCCGTGGATGCGTGGCGGCTGGCGACCGGGCGCGGGAACCCGGTGTCCTTTGGCGATCCGCTGACCATCGGGACGCCGGATGTGTTCCGGGCGGTCTACCTGCCGAGTTCGGTGGTGGGACTGCTCATTGGCGCGGGGCTGCTGCTGTTTGTGGGCTGGGTGTTCGAGAAGCTGATGGGCAAGCCGAGCATGGGCGGCGGGGACATTAAGCTGGCGGGGGCGATGGGCACCTGGCTGGGGCCGGGCTACCTGTTCCTGTCGTACTTCCTGCTGGCGGTGGTGGCCGGGGCCGTGGTCGGGGTCATCGCCATGGCCCTACGGGCGCGCGGCCGTCGCGACTACATCCCCTTCGGGCCCATGCTGGCCGCCTCCGGCATCGCGGTGATGTTGTGGGGCGAGGCCATCGGCCCGTGGGTCATCGGGCGTTTCTCGGGCTGAGCACAGCGGAGGCAAACTCTTGCGGGGCTCTTGCCCGAAATGCGGTTAGCAGACCGAGAGAACGGTTATACTAACCCAGAAGTGACGGCCTAGGAACCGTCACCTTTTTCGGGTTTCTGGGCTGCAATCAGGGCACCAAATGGAGTGGCGAGGCGTGGGCGGCGACAGGTTTGGGAGGCAGCGGCGACGGGTAAGGTCCTAGTGCCTACCGGAGTGAACTGCTGCAGAAGCTGTCCATCGCGCCAGGACGGTCCAGGGAGAGGTTTCGCAAGACTGACCGCCGGAGCTGCCTTGGCCGTGCACCGGGAGGAGTAACATGAAGCAAATTCGCACCGCGCATCCGCGCGCCACACACGGGTTCACACTCGTCGAGTTGCTGGTTGTCATTGGGATCATCGTGATCCTGGCCGCGATTCTCTACCCCGTGTTCCAGTCGGTCCGCGAGAAGGCTCGTCAGGCTCAGTGCCGCTCCAACCTCCACCAGATCGCCGTGGCGTTGCGTGAGTACCGCGACAAGTGGGATCGCTATCCCTTCGCGCCGTACTACGACTCCACGGCGGGACGCTGGCTGGGCGGCATCAGCGCGCTGTACCCGGACTTCGTCAGCGACAAGGGCCTGCTGATCTGCCCGGACGATCACCAGATCAGCACGCGCAAGGGCACCGCCGCCGATATCTGCTACAGCAGCTACAACGGCATGGTGAGCACCAGCGACTGGACCTTCGAGACCTCGGACCAGACCAACCCCGACGGCCTGGGCGACGTGACGGGCGCCGTGGAACGGACGTACAACTACTACGGGTACAGCCAGGAGGGGTACGACTGCTTCGATGACAGCACCCGGCCCTTCAAGAGCACGCTGGCCTCGTGGCTGCGCAACGACGGTCTGAGCTGGCGGCACTACCCGCGGCTGTACAACCGCAACGCCCCCGACAACACGATCATCACGCACTGCGTGCACCATCGCCGCTTCTACGGCAAGGAGCTGGCGAAGATGGACGCGGTGGTGACCCTGGGCGGCAAGAGTTCCATGGTGAACGTCAGCCAGATGAGCCGGGCCGGTACGGACGCCGCACACCCGTCGAAGTGGGTGTCGCAGAAGAACTAGGAACGGGATTGGGCACTGGGCATTGGGGACGGCTACGGCAGCGGCACGGGAATGCGGGCCATGAGGATGCACAAGCGAACGACAATCGGGCTGACACGACGCGGCCTCACGCTCATTGAGCTGCTGGTCGCCATGGTCGTGCTGCTGGTCGGGATCTACACGGTGGCCGCCGGCTTCCCGCGGATGCTCTATGCCATCCGCGGCGAGGGCGACCGCACCGCCATGGCGCGGCTGGCCGAGGAAGCCATGGCGCGCATGTCGGACAACCAGTACGGCTTGCCCGACGCCATCACCGGAGGCGGGAGTGTCGAGCCCCGCAGCTACCCCGAGGACCTGACGGCCCCGCACGAGGCGCGCAACGCGCTGGAGGACATGCGCAAGGTACGCGGGGAGACCTTCCGCGTGCCGGCCCCGCCGATGGGTACCAGCGGCGGCTACGGGTACTACGTGCTGCAGCAGGGGCCGACGGAGTGCGAGGACTTCCGATCCGACGACCCGGATCCGACAGTGGATAGCTCCCCCTATGTCTACATGCTGGTGCCGCTGACCGAGCGCAACGACGATCCGCGCGCTACCGGCGCCATCTCGCTGGAGGACAACTGGTTCTACGTGGACCGCGACGACGGGGAGATCGTGGTCCCGACCGTGGTGACGACGACCGAGGGCAACGAAGCGCGCCGGTGGGGGACAGGCGGCCTGCCGGGGGTCAGCAAGGTCGTGGTGGACTACGCCTGGACGGCGGAGGGCAACGGCGACACGGAGCCGGTGGTGCACCACGTCCAGAGCGAGGTGCCCAGCGACCGGGACACGACGACCCACGCGGGGCAACTGGTGGCGAAGGTGCACCCGGCGCACCTGGCGGGCGGGATCAACATCCTCCCTGCTCAGACGCGCGCCTGGGCCTGGGTCAAGTTCCAGCGCGAGGCCTACAACGTCGCTTATCCCAGTGGCCCCGGCCACTATGTCCTGAACAATGCTTACGGTCTGACCCTGAGCTTCCATCCAGCCGATGTGGGGCTGACGCTCAAGGTGGACTACGAACTGGCGGCGTACAACACGACCGAGGATGTGGACGCCCAGACAAGCGGCTCCACGGTGTACCCGCGACGCTTCCCGCTGATGATCGAGGATCACGTCATCGAGCGGCGCGTGGGTCGGACCGACATCAACAGCGTGGACTATGCGGTCATCCGCCTGGCCGTCAAGGGCATCGACAGCGAGCCGCTGTTCGTTGATGACCTCAGCGGCGCGGACATTGACGACGTGCACATGGTGGCCGTGGATCTGCAGACGGGCGCGATCCACGACGACAACGCCAGCGCCGACCCCTTCTCACTGGGGGCGCAGGACATCTTCGATCCGCCCTTCAACGGCTTCACTGACGGTCTGGTGGCCGTGCCGATCTCCGACAGCGGCGGCAGCAAGTCGTATGTCGGTCATACGTGGCGCTTCTTCTACTGCACGCTGAACCGCAACGCCATCCAGGCGCAGAAGGCGCCGCGGACGTATGTGGACAGCGAGACGGCCCGCACGTACCTGTCGGCCTACCTGCCCTCGGGTGAGACCGAAGCGACCAGTCTGGCCGAGGTGGACTACCGGACCTATCAGCTCAGCCACGTGGCCGCACCGAACGACAGCAACCGACGCCTGGGTGTGATTGAGTTCGGCCAGTGGCTGAGCGGCGAGACCTGGTCCACGGCAGAGTCGTCGTCGGGCGAAACCGTGGCGGTCAGCTACGCCTATGTCACCGCACCGCGCACGCGGGAGTATGTGTGGGCGGAGCTGCACACGGTGCCGGTAGGCGGACGCAAGGTGACGCTGAACCACGCGACGCTCGCGGGCCATCCGATCGAGATACTGGCGGTCAACGGTGTGTCGGCCCGGGCCAAGGCCTGGTGGCTGAACCGCACGGGTCGGCAGTTGGAGTTGGATGTGGAGACGGTGTTCCTGGCCAATGCGCTGGGTTCCGTAGCGCGGGTGCAGTAGATGAGTAGGGGTCTGTCCCCGTAGGGGGCTGACCCCGGCCCGGAATTCGGGGTCAGCCCCCTACGGGGACAGACCCCTGACACAAGAGGCGGTTCATCATGCCGCGTCGGCATGACACAGGATTTACACTGATCGAGCTGCTCGTGGTCATCGGCATCTTTGTGGTGCTGACGGCGATCATCGTGCCGATCGGTCAGCGCCTGCGCGAAAGCAACCGCACCAGCACCTGCGAGGCTCACCTGGCGCACATCGGCCAGGCGCTGAAGGTGTACTTCACGGATGAGGGCGGGGTGCCGCCCGTGGGGGTGGAGGGGACGCTTTCCGGCGGCCCGACGGGCACCAGCGTGGATCTGGTGATGTGGCCGTCGCTGCAGTCGCTGTTCGTGCTGGGGTACATCAACGACCGGAACACGCTGCACTGCCCGCGGCACACCAAGACGGTCGCGGGGGCCGCGCTGACCGATGAGTCGCCCGAGTTCTACGCCAGCTACGCCTGCCAGGACCCGCTGGCCAAGCCGACGGGCAGCCCGCTGCGACAGTACAAGTACATGCCGTACCGGTGGGCGCTGCAGGGCGGTTACCCGGACGATTACCGGCGGCAGTTGGCGCGCGAGGGGTTTGACGACGATGACGGGACGGATGAGCTCGGCGACCACGTGCTGCAGGTGACGATCGGCTCGGCTAACTACCTGGTGGCCGGCAAGATCGGGTCGCGGCCGCCGGACGACACGATCGTGACGTGGTGCAACTACCACGCCGACACATACAAGCTCAACCGCCACGGACAGTACATCGCGCTGTACTGGGATGGTTCAGTCAAGCTGCTAGACCAGGAGTTGTTCCGGGACGACGGGGTTGAGCCGGCCGAAGCCTGGCAGATCAAGCCTTCGGACATAGCCCACTAAGTAGAATGAAGATGAGCAACGCAACTCTCTTCACAACAGTACGTAGAGGCCGGGAACGCCGGGCCGCCGCCGGAGCGCTGGCGGGGGGGCCGGGCGGCTTCACGCTGGTGGAAGTCCTGGTGGTGCTGGCCATCCTGGTCATCCTGTTCGGGTTGCTGTTCGCGCCCATGATGGCCGGCATGGACATGGCACAGCAGGGCAAGGTGCAGTCGCGGCTGCAGGATGTGGCGCGCCAGGCGGCTGAGGAAGTACAGCGCGAGCTGATCAACGCCGTCTACGTCTACCCGCCGCCGTCGTACCAGGTCGGCACCACCACCACCGTCACGGACTACTCGGAGGTCGCCTTCGTCCCGGCGGATACCGACTCTAGCGGCAACGTCACGACGCCGCGCCGCCCGCGCCTGTTCACCTACGGCGGGCAGAGCGAGTACCTGGTGGTGCGGTACTGGGTCAAGCCGCCGGATCTCACCGGTGGCAAGGCGTATGACGAGACTAATCCCTTCGTGTTGATGCGCCAGGAGGGCGTCTACCGCTGGGACAGCGCCCTGGGACGCTACGTCTTCGGCAGCGTGAATACGACCAACGGGGCATTCCAGGCCGGGGTGCCCATCACGGAGAACTCAGTCACGCCCCGCGAGGACTATGACATCCCGGCCACGACCACGGTCTGCCTGGACGACCATACCATGCACGTGGGCTATGTGGCCGCATGCCCCAGCGACGACAGCACGAACCTGGTCTACCTGCACGATGATGTGAAGTTCCAGCCCGAGCGGATCATCGGTGAGGCGCTCGCGGCCCAGCAGAACAACACGGTCTTCGAGGCGCGGCACGGCAACTGGATGGGCCAGCCCAACAACGGCGTGGCGGTGTGGAAGACGACGCTGTCGCAGACGGAGTCGGAACTGCAGCCGCGCATCGTGCAGTACCGGTGGAACGGCAGCGCCTATAGCAACATCGCGCTGGACACGTACACCTCGGTGCCGGAGGCTCAGGCGCTGCACTGGAACTCGGCGACAGGCACGGTGCAGCTCGGCGCCTGGCGCACGGTGCGGGTGGAGATACAGAACCCGGACGCGACGCCGGCTTCCGGCGAGTACTACGCGCTGAAGATCGAGGGCGACACCTACGACGCGTCGAGCAACGGCACGCAGACTGCCCCCGTGGCGCCGGTCTACCCCAAGACGCCGACGGAGTGGGGCGAGCCGGCCGTGCCGATCGCGTACCACATCAACCCGGACTACAGCGATAGCACGGGGGCGGCGGCCAAGGTCGTGCCGCAGAGCGTGCGGGTGGTCTGGGGCTTCACCTTCAAGTCTACCACGACCCGGCAGGTGGCGCAGTTCACGCCGGCGCAGGAGGTCAGCCAGGCTGACCTGGGGCTCTACGAGTTCAGTGAGTTCATGCCGAGCAACCAGCGGTGGGCGGAGGCGCGCTTCAACCGCTACACCCCGCCCGGCCCGCAGCAGCTCTCGAATGCAGAGCGGGCTGATCTGGATGCAATGTGGGTGGACATCACGTACTACTACCGGCGCAACTTCGAGAGCTCGACCTCGGACTGCCGCGATGACGTCGTCTATGCGGACTACTCGACCGGCGAGGTCGTCAACATCACGCTGATCCCGCAGCGCTTCATCGAGTTGCAGCCGTATCGGGACGGTGCCACGAACCTGGTGGTGCCTCCGGACCTGCCGGTGGGTGGCGTGCCGGTGCGCACCCAGGCGATCCTGCTGAACGCGCGCCGCTAAGCGACCGGGACACGTCGTAGGAGCGGCTTGCCGCCGCGACCTGAGATGCAATGCTTTGGCACACCAGACGGCCCAGACCATGATGACCAGAATTGCCGGAGATCGAGGATTGCGGAGCCCCAGCGCCCACCGCCTTGCGGCGGGGAGCCGCTGGCGCGGCATGGGAGGCCGGGGGCGTGACGGCCAGGCGCTGCTGGTCGCCGTACTGCTCATGACCGTCATTCTCCTGATCGGCATCCTCTTCGCCGCCCTGGTGTCGTACAACCAGGGGCAGTCGGCGCGCCACGTGGACGTGGTGGGGGCCGACCAGAACGCTGCCGCGGGCATCAACTACGCCAACGGGATGCTGCAGTACAGCCCGGAGGGGGCGGACTGGCGCCCGCACTTCGTGGCGTATGCCGGCACCGGCACTGAGGACCGCCAGGACCCGTCCACCTGGCCGCAGGACCCGTCGCTGTGGCCGTCGCCGCCGGCGCAGTACCAGGACGGGACCGTGGACTTCAACTTCTGGGGTCTGGACGGCACCGAGGGCACCGAGGACGACTACTACAGCGACTTCGACATGGTGCGCGGCTGGTTCCCGCTGCGAGCCGACAGCGTCAACAAGCCGGGCCGGTTCCTGCGCATGGGCTTCCATCGCTATCCGGACCCGAACCAGCTCGGCACCGACCGCGATAGCGTATTCGTCGGGCGAGGCTACGTCCTGCTGCAAGTCATCTACGATCCGGACCCGCCGTACGAGCCGGATGATGCGCCGACGCCGGACAAGATGAGCAACTGCGTCAAGATCGTCAGCATCGGCCGGGCGGTGCAGCAGAGCAACGTGTTCCGGCGGCTGGTGGCCTACAAGCCGTTGGGGCTGACGGACCACATGATGTGGGTGACGAACCAGTCGGGCGGGGCGCGACAGGCCACCGTCGCCGTGCGCCCCAATGTGGACATGAATGCCAGTGGCTCGCATGAGACCGGGGAGACGCTGTTCACGCATAGCTTCGGCCCGGTGCGGTCGGAGGCGCCGCTGTACTGGCTGGGGCACGAGATCAGCGCCGGCACGCCGTCCACGCTGTTCCGGCTGCAGACGAGCCCCGTTAGCCACGAGGGCTACCTGCGCGATGATACTTTCATGGTGCCGCGAGGCCTGTACGCTCTGGACAGTGACATCAACGCCGCGACTGGGGCCCCGGTGTCTGCCAACGGGGCCGCGGTGTCGGTAGACGGGGGCGCGAATACCGTACTGCCCACCGCGCTCGACCCCACCGCGACCAACGCGCCCAGCCGGGTGTATGTCGGCACCCAGAACGTGCCCGAGTTGGCGCCAGTGGACCTC
Organism: bacterium; assembly: GCA_021372615.1. Lineage (NCBI taxonomy): Bacteria > bacterium. The sequence goes on from JAJFUB010000017.1 coordinate 29,823, forward strand.
AACGCCACCGACCCGATCAGCGGCAAGAGCCGCTATGCCGCGCTAACCCGCGATTCGGGGGCGGTGGTGCGGGCCACCTCAGCCGACGCCGACCATGATGTGGCGGCGAATGACCCGGTCAACATCGGCCTGTATGGCCATGGCGCCGGGATGTACATAGACAATGTGGATGACATCCAGTACCACGGCGACTTGACCGACCTGATGAACGACTGGCTGCGCTCGCCCACGGGCCAGGGCTACGCCGGCTCGGACACGGGCTGGAACTCCCTGTTCTCGACCTACACGCCGCCAGGGGTGGAGGTCGAGTTCTTCCCGAATGAGGCCGCGGTGGAGCGCACGGCCACCGGCGGCATCGGGACGGGCGACGACCCGACGGCGCTGGCGGTCAACCAGCTCTGGTGGCCGCGCCACCAGGCGGGGGCGCCGGGGATCAAGATCACGCGCCATGACAAGCGCTGGCGGCGGGCCGATTACGACGGCACGTCCTGGCATGTCGGCGGCGACTCGGGCCGCAACGTGATGGTCATTGACTACCCCGAGTACACACACCAGGTGATCTTCGCCGAGGGGAACGTACGGGTCAAGGGTGTGCTGCCGGCGCGCGACCGGACCGACACGACCGGGACTCTGGACCGCAGCTTCGACATGACCGTCGTCTCGAACGGGACGATCTACATTGACGGGCAGCTCATGACCTACCAGGACGTCGTCGGGCGGCGCGAGAGCACCAGCGTCGCCAGCGGCGCCGTGCTGGACGAGGATGCCGCCAAGATCGCGCTGCTGGCTCGCGACTACGTCTGCCTGAACCCGACGCAGATCGTGCCACAGCTTACCAGCGGGCTGGTGACGGCCGCGGCGGACGACGAGGCCAACCCCACGGTGACCGACCAGCACTGGGAGCTGTACCCCAATACCGGCGGGGCCGTCTACACGCACTGGCGCTTCGGCTGGCCGGATGTGGACGTCAATCAGGATGGCTACGGTGACGGCACGCCGGGCACGGCGGTGGACACGGCGAACGTCGGTGTGAGCTTCGTGCCGATCCAAGCCGGGGCCGATCCGGGGCCGTCGGGCATGGCCATGACGGTCTACAACGAGGACACCGCGACCACCGTTCCGTACACGTTCGGCGGGCCGCCGCCGTTCGATCCCTACACCTTCATGTTCGTGCCGCCCGGGGCGATGCTGGGGAGCGTCTCCTCGCCCGCCGCGTACGCCTCGAATGCGATCCTGCCGAACTGGCAGACACCGGGCTCGACGCCGGCTGAGACCTTCACGAACCCCAACGTGCCCTTCAACATCACGCCGCAGATCAGCACGAGCATTGGCTATGCGAACACGGTGTCGGTGTACCAGCGCGACCCGCAACTGGGGACGGGCTCGACGGCCTATCTCATCAAGAAGTGGAAGGTCGAGGAGTACACCACCGATACGTTCAACCTGACCTCCGGCGGGACGGTCACCTACGCGATCCCGCGACCGTCGGTGCACTGCCATGTGAGCGCGCTGATGCTGGCGCAGCGGGGCAGTTGGTTCGTCATTCCCGGCACGTACTTCGATCCGCAGGCGATGGCCGATCCGGCGTTCGACGCGAATGCCGGGATCAGCGGCGCCGACGCCGCCACGATCAGCGCTCTGGACAGCCTGTATGCGGCGCGGTTCCGGCGCTACAACTATGAGATCGTGGTACGGGGGACCATCACCGAGGACCACACCGCGCCGCTGGAGGCGCAGCAGACGTGGATGACGCGCTGGGCCTTCCCAATCTATACCGGCAGCGGTAGCAGCCTGTCTTTGGCCTGGGGCTCGATCCGCTATGAGTTCGATGAGCGACTGCGGCAGGCCCGCAACCAGAGCCCGGCGGCGCTCACCGGCACAGTGCGGCGTTCGGCCAGTGATCCGAACGATGTGCAAGGCTTGCTGCCGAAGCTGCCGTGCCTGCCGGCAAGCCCGACGTTGATGTACGCCGGAGGAACGCTGTAGCAACGGGGCGGGGGGTGGCCGGGGAGACGAGGGTCGCGGTCGGTGGCCGCTCCTACACCGGACTCCCTGGGAGAGGCAATCCCGTCGGCGACGGAGGTGTAGGAGCGGTCACCGTCCACGAGGGAGCAAGCGGCGGGGGAGGGTCGGGCTGTGGTGTGTGCTGTGCTGACCGGAGGTATGTCTTGATGCGGGCCGCAATGAAGATGGCGACAATCGGGCGCGGAGTGGGGCTGCTGCTCGTGCTCTTGCCGGCGGTGGCCCTCGCGCAGACCACTTTCGAATACAACACCCAACCGCGGACGTTCCACGTTTGCCGCCTGCTGATGGGCGCCGGCGGTGACAACTACGCCCACTCGCTGATGTTCGAGGGCATGCGGCGCTTCCCCGACAAGCCGGCGGGGTGGGAGCTGGACAATCCCCTGGTGCTGCTGGCCAACCAGCCCCCGCTCAAGCACACGGCTGCCTACTGGACCGCCCCGCTGCTGGATGCCAACTACGATGCCACGCAGGGCTTCCGCGTGCAGTCGCTGCGGGACATGGACCTCATCTACATCAAGAGCCCGACGCTGAACCTGGCCGGGCTGGGCCAGGAGTGGCGCGAGGCGCTGATCCAGGCCGTGCACGACGGCGCGGTGCTGTGGATTGACCAGGACCACACGGCCGGCTGCACGGTGACCGACTTCGCGCCACCAGGCTCCATGCTGAACACCGCCGTCCCCTTCACCTTCACCAACGCGAGCCAGACCAGCGGGTCCTACCGGCGCGCGTATGCCGGGGCGTATGTGTTCCCGCCCGCCGGGGGGCCGGCCGGCGACATCACCGGCAACGTGGCCGACCGCCTGCTGCAGTACCCGTTCAAGTTGGCGGAATGGCAGGACATCCAGTACCTGGGGATGTACCCGCAGGGCCCGAACTACGGCACGTCCACGACCGATCCCAGGCCCCCGAACCAGGCGCAATCGGCCAGCCCGGACGTGGTCAACCTCATCGATTCTTCGCTCCGGCGGGTCGTGGTCGTGTGGGATGGCAGCGACTTCCGGCCCAACATCGCGGCAGCGCGGTCTGGGGCGGGGGCCATCGTCCTGACGGCCGGCGATGTGGGGTACGATGTCGCTAACTGGTGGTCCGGGGCGCACCGGAACCGGCCGCTGCAGCACGAGGCGGCGGACTGCAAGTTCGCCTGGAACGTGCTGGCGCTGGCGCAGAGCTTCTCCGAGCGTGGGGGCTCGAGCAGCAATGGCTCGAGCAGCCCCATCGCCGCGCCGCCGCCGCTGGACATCCAGTGGCAGTACCCCGACCGCTTCACCGTCCCGAGTGCCACCACGGCGCCGTTGGGCTCGATTGTCGCGGCGCCGGCCGTGGGTCGGCACATGACCTTCGCCATCTCGCTGGCCTACCCGGGGGGGGGCGGAATTCCGGCCCGCGAGCCGTGGATCATGGCCTTCGACAATGACCCGGCGCGCGACCTGGACAACGACGGGTACGTCGATGACGGTCCGCGCGACTACTGTCTGGGCGCGTCGTACGACATGGTGTGGGACCGCGATCTGTGCCCCAGCGGCTGGACGCCACGGTGGTCGTCGCCGACGGTGGCGACGACACGGTTGGCCAGCGGCGAGAGCACTGAAGTCGTGCTGGTCAGCCTGGTGCGGGACGGCGCCCCGACCACCGGACTGGTGCGGTGCTTCCGCGCCGACAACGGTACGGTGCTGTGGGAACGGACCATATCCGCCTACCGCCTCCAGGCTCGCGTCATAGACCTGTCCACGCCGACCGTCTACGGTGACTGGGTCTTCTTGGCGGCCAGCGAGTACGACACCGGAGCAGACAACGGCTCGGGCGCGGAGGACACGTACGGCCGAGTGCACTGCTTCCAGCTCAGCCAGGGCGGTGTCGCCAACTGCCCCCAGTGGGTCTTCCCGTCGCCCGACACCAACCCCAACGGCGACGGCGACTCGACTGGTGGCAGCCCCGACAACTCCGTCCCCGAGCAGCAGCGCTACCTGCCGCCGTTCCAGGACCCGAACTGGGTCGCCGCCGTAGCGCCATACGCCACACGGCCGACGCTGCCGCCCTTCCCGACGGCCAAGCCGACGATCATCGTGCCCGACCCGCCGGGGGCCAATGCTGGCACGGAGGTGCTGCTGCGCTGCACCAGCCCGATCTCGCTGCGGAAGAGCACGGACACCGCGCACCCCGAGGAAGTGGACAACGACACGACGACCGGCGGCAGCGACTGGTTGCTCGTGCCCACGCCGATGGACGTGGCCCAGACCGGGACGGACCTGCTGAACGCGCGCTACTACAGGGTCTGGCTGCCGGCGGCCACGGCCCTGGGGACCACCAGCCTGGGCGCCACTCTGACCGTGCGCCGGGTGGATGACACCAACGTTACGGCCACGATCAGCGACCTGTGGCAGGACCCGGTGGACAGGAAGATCTATGCCTACCTGCAGTCCGGCCAAGCACGGGAGTATCTGCTGCGGTCCAACACGCTGAACGTACACTACCTGGACCTGACGCAGCAGGGCGCGGCGATCACGATCCCGTACCAGGTGAACGGCACGAATCTGAACGCGGTGGCCACGTTGCCCCCGCCGGTGGCCCAGGTGGTCAGCAGCGGCGGGGCGAACGAGCGGCGCGTGGCCTCCGCCACCGACCGCAAGGGCCACAGCCTGTACGCCACCGACGCCATCGAGGACAACAGCGGCACGCTGACGCACAATGACCTGACGACGGCAACCGTGGTCACGCCCGCTGCGGGCCCGTATGACAGCACCGGGCGCCTGTACTCGATCAACAACCAGACGGGTGAGACTCGCTGGTCGGTGCAGCCCGAGAGTCTGGCGACCTTCAGCGAGAACAACCAGACAGTGGCGCCAGGGGGCATGGCCATCGAGCCGAGCACCGACACGGCGGTGGCGGCCATCACCGCGCGGATCAACCCGACTGCCGGCGACATGCGCGTGGTCAAGCCGATGGCTCTGGCTGTGAACACGCAGCCGCGGCTGGTCATCCAACTGCGGGATGGGCCGGCAGACTCGCAACTACGCGCGGGTGCGACGCTGCAGATCAGGACGCTGAACGCCGGCAACACCGGGATCACGGGCGCCAATGACATACCGAGTAGCGCCTACCGGGTGGATCCGGCGACGCGCACGATCGAGTTTGACACCGGCCAGGCGGGGTGGGTCAACGACGTGGTCGGGGCCCTGTGGGGCAAGCCGGTGTGGGTGACCTACACCCGGACCGACCCGGCCGACCCCGGCGACCCGGGTAGCGACACCACGGTCACCAATGAAGTGCACCTCCTGCCGGACATCGTGCGCTTCCAGTACATGCCGTATGTGATCAGGCTGAACCACCCGATGGTGCGGGCCGACGCCAACCTGACCTTCAACCTGCCCAACGGGGTGCCTCTGACCCGTACGGCGAGCGCACTGGTGGGGGACTCCACCAGCCTGGCGGCCGCCGGGCTGCCGAACATGCCCGCCGGCTGGACCTCCGTGTACCCCAAGGCACTGCTCGACGTGAGCAACCTGGTGATGGCCGGGAGCGAACTGCTCCGGCCAGGTAGTGAGTTCATCGTGAGCTACGAGTACCTGGATCCGGTGCTGCTCACGGCCCAGACGGCGCACGAGCGGCACCAGGTGCCGGTCAACTTCGGCTCCTCAGTCTCCTCGCCGGCGATGGCCGGGTACAATATGCAGGTGGGCACCGAGGGATACCGCCCGGACGGCATGCGCGGGGCCAACTACCTGCTGATGAACCCCGAGCTGTACGACCCGGCGGGCACACCGACGCCGGCGCAGTACGATGGCACGTATCGGAGCTTCCTGTCGGTGGTGCTGGACCCGATCACCAAGGCGGTGCGCGGCAGCCTGGTCGAGCCGGCCATTCCTGCGCCCGGCCTGGTGGGGACCCCCGTGGTCTCGGGGCCGCCGGCGCTCGACGGCGACGGCGTGATCGTCGGCTCGCGGCTGATGAGGCGGCTGTCGCAGGTGGCGGCCAGTCCGGCCGGCTATCAGGGCGAGAACGTGGGCTACATCAGCCGGCTGCGGCCACAGCGCACGCTCGTCTGTGACACCACGCGGCTGGTCGAGGTGCAGGGGCAGAAGCTGAGCTGGGTCTGCACCGGCACAATGGCGCCGCAGTACCATGAGGCGCTCGACCCGACCAACCTGGGCAACCAGGAGTTGAAGGTGACGCCCTTCAGCCGCCCGGCCAAGGCGATCTACCTGTCCAACGGCAACATCCTGGTCGCGGACACCGGCAACAACCGGGTGGTGGAGATTGACCGGCGGGGGCGGCAGGTGTGGCCGCTGGACGAGAACGGCTATGACTACTACACCAGCACCCCGGCGCTGAACCCGAATCTGTCGCTGGATCGGCCGTCCGATTGCTTCCGGTACTACGTGGAGTGGCGTCTGGGGATGCCCTACGCCTCGGTCAACGGCAGCATGGGGGCACTGGGGATGTACGGGGGCGAGTGGCAGGCCGGGCAGTGGGAGGGCACGGAGACCCACACGGTCATCGCGGACACCGGCAACTGCCGGGTGATTGATGTCGTGACGACCGTCACCCCCCTGGGCGTGCAAACGCACCGGGTGGATGTACTGACACCGAGCCGGGTGCGTCTGGCGCAGGGCATGATGAAGCTGGCGTACACGCGGGCGATCCCGGTGATTGCCCCGCTGGCCGGCGACACCAGCAGGTTCGTCCTGGGCTACATCTGCGCGGCGTCGAACCTGCACCAGTTGGTGGTCGTGGACGGCTTGACCAAGCAGGTGGACCCGCCGTCGAACACGCTCTGGGGCATGACGAGCATGGGCATGACCTGGAAGTGGCTGGCGTGGCTGTATGACGCCAACGTGGACGACACCGACTATGCGCCGACGAACCCGCTGATCTTCCGCAACATCCGCGACGTGCAGCTCACCTATGAGGGTGGCACGGCCTACCTGACGGTGACCTGCGGTCAGTACGCCGGACGGCTGAACAACATCGGGACCGGCCTGACGCCACACTGGCTGGGCGGCCAGGGGGCGGGCATCTACGAGTTCGCGATGGACATCAGCGACACGACGGCCCCGTATGACTGGGCGCGCATCAGCCCGACCGACGTGGCGGGTGGCGCGACGGTCACCGCGGACGACCCGATCTGGACCTTCAACAACCTTAACTACACGTACGGCAGCTTCACGTACAACTATGCGACGCGGCAGTTGACGGCCGGGACGCGACGGAGTCTGACGAACATCGCCTATCGTGACGTAGGCGAGACGGCGAGCGACCCGGTGCGGTGGCTGGAGTTGCCGTGGTGCCCGGTGTCGTGCCAGCGGCTGCCGGCGGACCAGCGGACGGTGTCGGTGGGGGCGGGCACGGGGCGTGTGGCCCGGCACCTGGTGACCAACTACGCCGAACTGATTCAGAATCTCAATCGCGACAACGTCAACGACCTGGGCGCGCCGGCAATGCTGTTCTCCAGCGTGTTCGTGGTGACCACGGACGACGTGAACGACAATGCGCCGGAGAACGACGTACACGAGATGGACCGGCGGGAGGTCATCCCCGATCCGCACGAGCCGGACTGGACCGACCCGATCAACCAGCCGGCCTATGCCGCGCGCCGCTAGAGATGTCTAGGGCCTGGTTCTCGTTCCCGCAGGAGTGACTGTCTTATGCAGCGCTATCAAACCAGAGCGGTGTTCATCATAGGGGCGGCCCTGCTGGTCGCCACGGCCTTCGCGCAGAACTACGAGGTGCGGACCTTCGTGGCCGACCCGAGTGTGGCGACCACCGATGACGCCTCGACTTCGACGAAGACCTTCCAGTACCTGTACAACTCCATCCGGCAGCGCTATGTGTGCCCCTACTGCTCGTACTCGCAGGCGACGGCGGGGAACTGCCCGGACCCGTGGAAGGCGAGTGGGCATCCGAGCAATCTCGCGCTACGTGACCTGTCGGCCCTGCCCAAGAGCCGGTTCCTGTCGCTGGCGGCCCAGGAGATGCCGGACCGGACCCACAGCGACCTGACGCTCCCCAACGCGGCCGGCACGCTGCTGTACCGGGCGCTGATCGGGCGGCCGTACAAGCCCAAGGACTCCGACGACACGACGACCGGGTCGGTGCTGTACGCCGCGGCGGCTGGGCTCATCAACACCGACGCCGCGGTCGGGCCGGTCATCGCTGAGAACGACCCGGTGCGCTGGCTGGTCATCCCGCCGACGCCGCTGCGGCGCGATGTGAAGGCAAGCGACTACACACCGGGGGTGGACCCGGACTACGGCCTGCCGCAACGGCGGCCGGAGGCCCAGGCCGACCCGGGCACGGACAACGGCGGGGATGACGACTGGCGCGCGCAGTTGATCGAGCCCCAGTCGGGCGACCCCGGCTACTTCGACGCCGCGAGCCTGCTCAACTACCTGGAGATCGGGGTCAATCCCTACCGTGTGGACGAGGGTGACACGTGGTGGGTGCGCTATACCGAGGTATACAAGAAGGATGCGGCCGATCTAGGCAATGTGGCCAACGGCACGTTTGCACGGGCGCAAGTCTCCATCTACAGCGTGCTGTACGGCTGGCAGAGCGGGGCGGACCCGAGCACGCCGCTGACCATCGATCCGAACGGCCCCCAGAACAACGAGACAGCGATCGCCACACCCTTCTCCGTCATCGCAGACAGCGGCGCGGTCCAGTTGACCTTCTCCGAAGGCGGCGATGACGCTGACGGCGATGCCAGGGACGGCTGGGCGGGCGACACGGTATCCGTGCCGGCGGGCCAGCTGGAGTCCTCGCGCACCTGGGTCGTCCGCTTCATGGTGCGGTCCAACTGCCGGCTGATCCCGGGCTGGCAGGACGTGGACGACGATGCGGTAGACCCGACCTACAAGGACATCAACGGCACGTGGCACAACAACGCCACCTTCGATGCTGATCCAGTCGCCTATACTTTCGGCGGCCGCAAGGAAGCGTGGATGAAGGCGGCGTCGGCCAGCACCGTGCCGACTGTGACAACCGAGACGGACGTCGAGCAGACCAACGATGAGCCGGAGGGCTATACCATCCCGGCAAACTGCACGGGGAACGGCATGGCGGCGGTGCAGTGGCGCGATCCCGACCCCGCCACCGAGGCGACCTGGACGCCCGACCCGACGGCCGGCGGCACCACGGCCAACGCCGTCTACCGGCGCACCGGCTATGAATGGCAGTACGACGCCGGGATCAACGGCGGCGCGGTGACGAACATCACCAACGATGAGATCGCCACCGGCGCCCCGGCCAACTACAGCGCGGGATACCCGTATGTGCACTTCGCCGGCGCGCGGTTCATGTCCACCCGTACCGAGACCCCCCCGACGAACACGCAGTGGGACAAGGACAGCGACGGCGACGGTGACGAGCAGGCCGAGACACAAGGCCTGGCCCTGGCCTACCCGAAGGTCATCATCGGTCTGTGCAACACCAGCGGGGTGGACCTGGTGTACGGCGCGTACGGCCCCGGGAGCATCACCAGCCGCCGGACCTATGACGTGGTGAACCGGTGGAACGGTGCGGCCGCGACCAGCGTGTGCAACATCTGCGGCGCCGTATGGGCTCCCCGATGGAACGGGACGGCCTGGGAGAGCACGGCGCCGACCGTATGTCCGTATCACAGTGCCGCGGCGACGGACATCACTGAGCTGACCGGGACCGGCGCGGGCAACACGACCTACAACGGAACGTATACCCGGCAGACGGGGATGGTCAACGGCCACGACTACTACCGGAAGGGTGCCACCTCGTACTACATCTACCACGCGCCCGCGCCCCGGAAGCGCTGGCTGATGGCCACCTCGACGGCCGTCACCTGGAAGAATGCCGCCTACTGGAACAACATGCTGGCCGGCACCTGGAACCCCCAGAAGGAGCCCGGCAACCCGGTAGTAGCGGCGACGGTTGATACGTCCAGCGGCGTGCTGGAAACGGCGCCACAGGGCGGCGGCGCGTATGACGCTGCTCTCGATGTCTGGCGCGCGGCGACCGCCATCGGCGATGACGAACGCCGCGAGCCCGCCCAGACGGTCCAGCACGTCTTGCCCGCGAGCGCCCTCAGGAGCGGCGCACGCAGCGTCGCCTCCTGCCGCAACACCGACTCGTCGGCGGGTTCGGACCCGAACGACACCGACCCGGGCACAAACGAGGTCTGGGCGGAGATACCCCGGTCGCAGCCGCCGTCGGTCCCCGAGGCGGCGGGCCACACCAACAACTACTCCGCCGACCTGGGCTACCGCGGAGGAATGGTGACCTTCCGCAACGAGACCGCGCCGACCGCGGACGAGCACGCGTATCCCCCGACGGTCTCGCCGCTGACCAACGGCTGGGACACCTTCTACCGCAACCCGGACCTCGGGTGCTTCCAGCCGGCGACGGGGCAGTGGCCGTACCTGTGCGACGCCGGGACCCCGGGGGACATCAGTGACGACCACATTGTGTGGAACACCACCAACTCCTGCTCGCTCCACACCGGGGCGACGGTGAACGAGGTGGAGGGCAGGCACTACTTCTGCCCGCGCTGCGGTACGGAGCGGCGGGATTCGGGGAGCTGCCCCTTCGATGGCACCCTCCTCGTGCAGATTGCCGTTGCCTCGGCCGTGCGCGAGGATCACCTGGTCGCCGAAGAGTTCGACCCCGTCGAGGTACAGGTGTCGGTGACGAGCAACGCGGCCGGCATCGCCCAGAGCGCCAGCGCCATCGAGATCGGTCGCGTGGCGCCCGGGGTGCGCGCGCAGCAGCCGGACACCACGGCGCGCGGCGTGGCGGCCAACAACTACCAGCTCACCGACCATCGGGCCTTTCCCGGTGACGTATCGCCGCTGCCGGCTTTGGGGCACCGCCCCAGCGACGCGAAGGCGACGCTGCGCAACGAGAGCAATGTGGCGCTGGACATGCGGGTCGGCAGCGTACACGACTGGGTGGCCGGCAACGGCCTAAACAGCCGCGGCGACTACCTGCGCCTGGGGCAGGACCCCTGGCTGGTCTCGTGGGGCCGCAAGGCCCAGGTCGGACCGCTCACACTCGACACACTGATGCCGCGCGTGAAGAACCCGGCGGGCAGTGGCCCCTATGAGGGAGACCTGCTGAACCGGACGTTCTGGAGCATCCTGGCGCCGGGGACCGAGGACCTCGGGGGAGAGGACACGTGGCTGCTGGCGGGCAACGGCACCCGCACGCCGGCGGCGGGTCTGATCACCGCCGGTGTCGCGGCCAAGCCGGTGCCGTTCGGCCAGCCGATCGGGACCTACACCGGGCAGCACGTGCAGTATCTGGATGACGGTGACGGCGTGTTCGAGTTCCAGCACTGGACCGGCAGCGGGTGGAGCGCCACCGATACTGCGGCGACGGAGTACAACCCTGCGGTGGACCTGCCGAGGGAACCGCTGGTGGGGCTGCTCAGTGGGCAGGTACGGGTCGTGGAGACGCGCGTGCCGCAGAGCGACTTCTACTCGGCGGACAACGACCCGGTCGTGCTGCCGAGCCCTACGCCGGGTGTCATGCAGGTCATCTGGTCGAGCAACCGCCTGTCGGCGGACTCGAGCCAGGCGGGGTATGACGCCGCAGCAGTCGCCGCCGGGGCAAACCCGACGGCTCTGCCCACCAGCCGGACGCCGCTGAACCTCGTGTATGTGACCACGACCGGCTATACCGATGCCGACGATCCGCTGTATCGGCGGTACGGGTGGCCTGTCGCGGGGAGCGGGGCCATATCGCCGGCACGGGCGCTGACCAGCGACCCCGACAACGCCGCTGGCAGAATCACCAACAGCTCGCCCTGGGCGATGTACGACCTGTCGGGCAACAAATGGTCGTTCTGGCACAGGAGCCAGCCCAATGCTGGCGGGGTCGAGTCGACGCTGCGATACCGAGGTCCTCTGGGCGCCGCGAACTGGACCTGGCCAACCGGCATTCCGCCCTTCATCTACGACACGGGCCTGGCCAAGCAGGGGATGCGGGGCTTCTGGACCAGCAACGGGGCCTGGCTGTTCTGGCACGAGGGGACACCGGGGCGCGAACGGCTGATGTTCCGGTGGAACTTCGACGGCTCGACCACGGCGAATGAGAAGCCGGTGCCGGTCACGAACCAGATGGGAGCGGGCATCACCGACCTGGTCAACGCGCCAACGCTGCCTGACGCGACCACCCCGATGGTGATCCGCAAGACCGGCACGAGCCCGTTCACCTACACCCGCGATGCCTCGGTGTTCACCAACAGCAACGTGGTGCACCTGTTCTTCTCGGGCTTCGTGACGCACGAGGGGCAGGCGGATGTCTGCTGGACGAAGTTCAACGCCAACACCATGTCCAACGCGGGCAGCGGGGTGACGTGGGCGAACGACAACTACTCCAAGCTGCCCTTCCCGCGGGTGACCGACGAGGAGATGGAGCCGGACGGTCTGCACCAGCTCTATGGCAGCCGGCACCTGGACTGGCTGGTGGGGCGGAACGCGGCCTCCGACATGCCGGTGATCCAGGCTTTCCTGCGGGGCGACGGCATCAGCCCGGCGTTCCAACTGCAGTTGGGCTACCACGACACGATCGGTGACGACAAGGCACGACCCTCGCAGACGTTCAACATCGTGTGGGATGACTCGCGCGCCAACTACTATGACCGGGCGCGGGGCATCTACTATGTGACGCCGATCCTGACCTCGGTCAACGGCTCGTCCCTGCCCGCGCGCTGCGGCTACAACCCGACCACGGGCTCGTACACCAGCGGCTGGTACCTGCGCGACCCGAGTTCGACGGTCACGGCCCCGCGGCCCATCAGCATGGCGATCAACCCGGCGGCCGGGACGGTGCAGTTCAGCTCGCCGCTGTTCAATGAGGACGCGCCGACGGATCGGACGGCGGTGTTCTGGTCCAGCGACACGTTGGGTGGCGGCGGATCTGATCCCGCGCTGGAGGATGTCGTGCTGCACGTGGCGTACACGCCGTACATCTACCGCGTGACGCGGAGCAGCGCGGCCGACGACGAGCCGTCGGCCTTCTATGATCCTGCAACCGCCGGGCGGCTGACCGTGTTCTGGCGGCGGAGCTACCCGGTCAGTGAGGCGCCGCACTTCGGCCGGCCGTCCTACATGTACAAGTGCTACACGACCTCAGTCCAGGTCGGGCGGCCCCCGGTATCAGGGAACGCCACGATCACGGAGTGGACCACCGGCAATTCCGTTACGTTGCTGTCGAGCAACCCCAATGCCGGCATCTACACGCTGGACCCGGCGACGGGGCAGGCGTACCTGCGGGTGGCGTACAATGACAGCGGCGGGACAGCTCGGGTCGAACGGCACCAAGTTATCGGCTGGAGCCAGGAGATGGTGGTGCCGCTGGACACGGTGATTGGTGACGGCTCGATGGTGGCGGTGCCGGAGTCGTTCAGCGTGCCGCCCACCGAGGGCGCCGCGGCGAGCGTCCCGGCCGTGCGGTACTGGCTGTTCTGGTCGAGCCCGCGCGGGGTGTATGACCTGCGGCTGGTGGAGGACAACGGCACACGGGTGGCAGGGGACCTGGCGGTGCACCCGTCTTCGGACATCTACTCGGCGGTCGTGGCGCCCGACTTCGGTGGCCTGGCTCCGGAGCGCACGGTGCCGACGATCTCGCCCGACCCGACCTAGGCGGCCGCGCCCCGGCACGGCGCCCCTCCCAGCACGCAGCCGGGGGGGCGTTGTGACGTGTGGTGGGCGCCACGGAAACTGCACATTCCGAGGGGAACTGTTCCCGCTGAGAGATGTTTGTACCGGATAGCCGTGCCGCGGCCGCGGGGGACGCACGGCGGTTGTGTAACGACCTCGCTTGCGGCGCCGGCATGGCCATGCCGGAGGGCCATCGGCGAGGGCCTCCGCGCGTGGCATGGTGGGTTGACAATAGCTCTTGCACGGGCTAAACTGCCCATGGCGAGAAAAGCTCGGCAAGGATCGCTGCTTGCACTGTAGGAGGAGCCGACGATATGGCCAGAGGCGCCACCCACGTACTCGGCCTGGACATTGGGACGCAGGCGATCAAGGCCGTTGAGTTGCGGCTGGCAGGCCACGAGGTTCGCATGGTCGGCCGGCCGGTGGTGATCCCGACTCCCGAGCACAGCGTTTCCGGCGGGCGCGTGGTAGATACCGCGGCCGTCAGCGAGGCGCTGGGCGACCTGCTGAGCCGCAACGGCTTCGGCACCAAGAAGGTCATCGCCTCGGTCGGCGGCGACACCGACGTGGTCGTCCGGATCACGCAAGTCCCCAAGATGACCGGCAAAGAGTTGGACGAGGCGATCCAGTGGGAGCTGGAGCGCCAGGCTCCCTTCCCCGTTGACCAGGCTGTCTACGACTACCAGCCCATTCACCGTCCCGACGCCCCCGCTGACGCCACCGACATGGATGTGCTCCTGGCTGTGGCCCAGGAGGAGATGGTGGATGCGCACGTCGAGTCGTTGATGGCCGCGAAACTGACGCCCGTCGCCATTGATGTCGAGCCGCTGGCCGTCGCGCGCGCCATGGTGGATGCCGGCGGCGAGGCCGTCGCCGATCAGACGGTCGTCATTGTGCACATCGGCGCCAGCAACACCGCGATCATCATCGTCCGCAAGGGGCTGTTGGCGTTCGTGCGCACCATCCCGACCGCCGGGGCGACCCTGACGTCCGCCATCCGCCAGAACATGACTGAAGACGAGGCCTCCGCCGAACGGGTCAAGCGCCTCTTCGCCGATCTGAGCGGCAGCTATGCCTATGAGGGCGCCGAGGCTCCGGCCGGCGAGGCCACCTCCGCCTTTGACGCCATCGGCGAGGTGGAGGACACGGACTCCGTCTTCGAGATGTCCGACGCTGACCAGCACATCGGCGGGTACGGCGAGCCGGACCTGGATGAGGCGGCGACGCAGCTCGAGATGGACACATCGCAGACCTACGCCGTGCCGCCGAGCACCGTGGCGCCCGTGGCGGGAGCCGAGACGCCCATAGCGACCGCTCCGGCGCCCGCGCCTGTGCCTCCGGAAATCGAGGCTGTGCGCTCTCAGGTGTACGAGGCCATCGCGCAGCCGCTGCTGGATCTGGCGACTGAGGTCCGCCGCTCGCTCGACTTCTACCGCCGTGGGCACCGCGACGAGGACATTGACCACCTGTACCTGTCCGGTGGGTCGGCAGTCATCCCGGGGCTCGCGAGCTTCCTGGGCGCCGAAATCGGCATGGGCGTCGAGGTAGCGAACCCCTTTGAGTACGTGGTGGTGGGGGACGAAGTGACAGACGAGTTTCTCAACGACGTCGGCCCGATGTGCGTGATCGCGGTCGGGCTGGCGATGCGCGACATGTTCGACTGAGGTCGGTCCGCCGACGGACGTCTCTTCCCGATCACGGGAGGCCGGATATTGCTTAAGCTAGACCTGCTACCGGCGCATTACACGGTTGCGCGCCGCAACCGCAAGGTGATCTTCCTGTCCATCCCGCTCCTGGTGGGAGTGGCCTTGCTGTGGCTGCTGGTGATGGTGCAGATGAACAGCACCATCACGAAGACGCAAACCCAGTTGGATGAGACCAAGGCGGCGGCGGACAAGGTGCGTGCCCTGCAGAGCGCGACCGAGAGCCGGAAGGCTGAGCTGAAGCCGATCCAGGACAAGGTGGACTTTGTGCTGGCGGCCGACAAGTGCGGCCAGCAGTATTGGGACGCCTTCTACGAAGTCAACAAGTACATCTTCAACCGGGCCCTGGTGACGAGATTCTCATTGACGCCCCCGGATGCGGTCGCCTTTGACGTCGAGGTCGAGAGCACCGAGGACGCCGGACGCTTCATTCTGAACCTGATTCGCTGCCCGGCCATCACCGCGATCAGCATCTCCGGTCAGCCGGTCGGTGGCGGGACCATCGCCGGTGTCTCCGGCGCCGCGCCGGCCGCCGCCGCAGGCGCCGGCGCTCCCGGTGGCGAGATGGGGCCGGGCATGCCTGGTGCTGCACCGGGCGGCGCGCCGGGAGCGGCCCCGGGTGGCGCACCAGCGCCGGCCGCGGGTGCCGCCGGGCCGATCCGGTTCTCTGTCACAGCCAAGCTGGTCAAGCCGCTCAGTGTGCCGCAACCACCCAGCGGGGCAGCGGCCGCTCCCGCCGGGGGCGCGGGCGAGCCCGGTGGCCCAGGTGGGCCTCCCGGAGCCGCCGGCGGACCGCCACCAGGTGGCGGAGGAGAGCCGGGCACCGGACCACCCGGTGGCGGCGACAAGGGCGGCGAAGAGGACAGTGGCGGCGGGGGCAAGGGCGGCGATTCGGGTGGTGGCGGCGGCGGAGACGAGTAGCGCTCGGCGACGGTAGAAGCCTGAGCAGGAAGTCCAGGGGAATCGGCAGGAGTCTGCGACTATGGGCAAGGTCCCAACCATCGCTATCGTGGCAATAGCGGCCGTGCTGGTCATTGGCATCAGCGTGGCGGCGTTCTACCTGCTGATCAAGCCCAAGAAGGAAGTCCTGACCAAGCTCCGCAGCGACTTGGCGGCGGAGCAGGCTGTGGTAGACCAGAAGTCGCAAGCCGAGGCGGACAAGGCGGCCGTTGACGCCGCCTGGCTAAAGGCACAGAACGAGTTGGCCGCGCTCCGGGAGCGCAAGAGCATCCATATCTCGATGTACATGCCGCTGCTGGCGATGACGGCCATCTGGTACGAGTACCGTGACGAGCTGCCCAGGGCGGTGCAGAAGTACCTGGAGGACCAGGGCGTGACAATTGAGCAGGGGGCCGCGATCCCCGCGCCGCCGCTGACGCCTCCCACGGTGCCCAGCAGCGGCTTCATGCAAGTACCGGGTGGCTCGCCCCTGAACCTGACGGTCAGGGGTACACTGGAGCAGATACAGAAGGTCTATCAGAACCTGTCGCAGTTGCCGCGAGTGGCGACGATCGGGTCGCTGAGCCTGAGCGGCACCGGTCGGCAACTGACCGCCACCTTCCCGCTGTCGTTGTACATCCTCGTGGAAGGCGCTGAGGCGGTGGCGCCGCCCGCAGCGGCGGCCCCCGCTGGAGGCCTGGGCGGAACGCCTCCGGGCGCCGCGGA
Source organism: bacterium (assembly GCA_021372615.1). Taxonomy (NCBI): domain Bacteria; species bacterium. Next base: position 46,846 of record JAJFUB010000017.1, read on the forward strand.
AGGGCCCCCCGGTGGCGAGGGTCCACCACCCGCCGAAGAAGGCGGGAAGGGCGCCAAGGAAGACGGCGGGGGCAAGTCGGAGGACGGCGGCGGCGGGGGCGGCGGCGACGAGTAGCGCGAGAGGCATTGCCTGACAGCCGGGCGCAGGAACCACAGAGACGCGGCTTGCTTCGCAGGAGCCGGGGCAGCGGAGGCTTCAGTTGGAAGAGCAGAAGGGGAAGATACTCATCGCCAGTAGCCTGCTGCTCACCGTGGTGGCGGCTACAGTGCTGCTTCTGTTTGTACTGCCGGCGCTCACGGGTAGTGGGCGCTCGGAGGCGCAGGGCGGCGACGCCGGCGGGCCTCCTCCCGCCCCTGGCGCAGAGGCCGGCGCCCCGGGTCCCGGCGGTCCTCCAGGCGGACCTGGGAGCCCTCCGGGCGGTCCCGGTAGCCCTCCAGGCGGACCTGGAAGCCCCCCGGCGGCGGGAGGTCCCCCCGGTGCAGGTGGCGAAGCTGGTGGCGCTCCGGGAGCCGCTGCGCCCGCGGCGGCCCCGGCCGACCAGAGAGCGCTTGAAGGCTACCGACCGAACCCGTTCATGCCGCGGGGAGCGGAGGCCGGCGCCGAGGAGGAACTCGTTGAGCCGCCGATGGCATACAACTACGGCAGCAACTGGCATCGGCTGCCCATCACGGCGCGCCTGGGCTTCGTGCGGCCGAACATTCCGGCACGAGCGGCCGTACAGCCGCCGAAGCCGACCGAGGAGCCGTCGTTTGACGTGACCATCACCAGCATCCTGTGGACGCAGGAGGGCCAGGCGATGGCGGTGTACGAGAGCGGCGGCAAGAGCGGCGTGATCAAGCCCGGCGACATCGTGGGTGACTGGCAGGTGGCCGAGATCTGGCGAGACCGCGTCGTGATTGCGGACCGCAAAAACGGGCGCCAGCAGACGATCTACCTGACCGTCAAGCCGCCGGCGCCAACGCGGCCGAGTGGCCCGCCGAGCGGGACCGGGACTGGCGGGACGCGTGGTACGAGGGGGCGACCGGGCGGACGACCTGCGAACCCACAGGGCGGCGGCGTGGCGCCTCCGGGTGGTATGCCGGCGCCGGGCGGCATGCCGGCGCCTCCGGTCCGCTGAATCGGCGGAACAACCGCCACCGGGGCGGACTCTAACTAGCTAGATGGTTCATCCCGCGCCTCGCGGGGTGCATTGAAGGAGGCGTACCATGAAGCGAACAGGTTTCATCTGGCTCGTGGGGTGCGTACTGCTGCTATCGGCCGGCACAGTGTGGGCTCAGGGCAAGTTCTCGGTGCAGTTCGACGAGACGCCACTGAACCGCGTGCTGGATGCGTTCCGACGCTTCGACCCCAACTTGCAGTTCACACTGGCCCCGAACCTGGGGGACATCAGGATCACCGCGTCCCTGGTGGACGTGACCGTGGACGCGGCCATGGGTATCGTGCTGGACCAGGCGGGGCTGCGGGGCGTCAAGGACAACGGCGTCTACCAGATCAGCGAGAAGCCTGAGGCGAAGGGCGAGCGCACGGTGCGGCCGGCCCCGCGCTTCACGGCGCCGATATTCAGCCGGGCGAGCACACCGACCGAGGGCGCTGACGTCACGGCCGGAGCGGCGCCCGGCGCCGCCACAGCGGCGGCCGGGGCCAGCAGCACGAGCGAGGAAGAGGATCTCCCGCTGAGGCTCATCATCATCAAGTTCGCCGATCCGTGGGACATTGCTGACCTGTTCGGCGGCGACGTGATCGAGGGCGGCGGGATGTCGGGCGGCGGCGGCAGCGGCAGCAGTGGCGGCTATGGCAGCAGCGGCAGCAGTGGCAGCAGCCGCGGCGGCCGCGGCAGCAGCGGCAGTGACAGCGGCAGCAGCAGTCGCAGCAGTCGCGGGAGCAGCAGCAGCAGTGGTAGCAGCCGCAGCAGCCGCAGCTCGAGTTACTAGAGGACGTTGCGGGGCAACGGCCCCGCCTGACCTGATGCCGTAACGACTCTGCGACGGGGGCGTTCAGGTACCCCCGGGAGGAGATCATGTTGACGCCACGCAAGCGGTCGGTCATCCCGTCACTTCTCGCCGCGGTTCTCTTCACAGTCCTGATTGGGGTTGTGGCTTGCGCTGACGCCGGCAAGGGCGGTGAGCAGCAGCTCATCAACATTGATGTGAAGGACGCCCCGGTCGAGCAGGTTCTGCGCATGCTCGCCAAGGCGGCTGATGTGAACATCATCGTGGGTCAGGACGTCAAGGGCACCGTCGAGGCGGTCACACTGCACGACGTGACTGTAGACACGGCCTTGCGTTCGATCGCGAAGTCGTTGGGCTTCTTCTGGTATCGGGAAGACAACGTGTACTTCGTGTCCACACAGCCGACGCTGCCTGAGACGGGGCCCACCAGCCGGCCCGGCGGAGGACAGGTGGCGACTGCAGAGCCGCAGGCCGGCAGCGCAGCCGCGACCTCCCCTGCAGTGGCCCCCAGCACACGGACCGCTCCGACAACAGGTGTGATGCCGCCGCCGCTGCCCACGTCGGTGGAGCCGGCCTCGACCCCCGCGACAACTGAGCCCAAGATCGTCCAGACGCTCATCCCGCTGAAGCATACCGATGCCGGCGAGATGGCGGTGTTGTTCGGGGGCGTGATCTGCGCCGGCACCACCACGACGGATCGGTTCCCCGCTGTGACGCCGTCTCAGGCGCGCCACAACGCGGCGCGTGGCAAGCGCAACGCCCAGTCCGACGTGTTCGGGCTGAGCTTCGGCATGCCCGGTGGCAGTGGGGCCAGTGGCCTGGGGCAGGACTTTGGCGACACCGGTGGGGGCGGCCGTGGCAGCCGGGGCAGCCGGGGCTCGAGCAGCAGCAGCGGCCTGGGCGGCAGCAGCCAGAGCGGACGGCGGGGCGGCGGCGGGGGTGGCGGCGGAAGCGCCCTGGGCTCGATGCTGCCGGGCGAGATGGAACCGCCCATTGCCTTCTTGCCGCAGAACGCCTTGCTGGTGCAGGGCAGCCAGGAAGACATAGACCGCTTCAAGGAGATCCTGGACCTGCTCGACAAGCCCTCCAAGCAGGTGGAGATATCCGCCAAGTTCGTGAACGTCCAGACCACGAGCCAGAACGCCCTCGGCATTGACTGGAGCATCTCCAACGGGTCGTTGGAGATCTTCAACCAGGGCTTCGCGCCGGCCGAGGCCGTCAACAATGTGATCCGCTACACCCACGGCCGATTCACGACGCAGCTCAATGCGCTGATCACCAGCGGGCGCGCCACCGTCATCAATGAGCCGCACATCGTCACCCAGAACAACCAGTTCGCGGAGATTGACTTCACCACGACCATTCCGTACTTCTCGGCGACGATCTCATACAACCAGTATGGGACGCGTGAGGTGGACTTCGAGGAGGACGAGGTGGACGTCACGAACGCGCTGTGGGTCGTGCCGCGGATCAACGCGGATGACAGCGTAACCGTGTATCTGGAGCCGGAGTTGGATGACCAGATCGGTGAGGTCGAGGGGCCCAACGGTGAAGTGATCCCGATCGTCACCGAGCAGTACCTGTCCACCACGGTGCGGGTGGGCGACGGCGAGACGATCGTTTTGGGCGGGCTCATCCGCAAGAATGAGAGCAGCACCTCCAAACAGACGCCGCTGCTGAGCCGCATCCCGATCCTGGGCCCGCTGTTCCGGTCCAAGAACCAGACCAAGGACAACGAGGAGTTGCTCGTCTTCGTGACTCCCCGGATCATTCGTGACGTACCGAAGCAGTAGGCGCGCCATGCGCTGAGGTTCTACCCGCAAACGGCACACGAGTGGTGCCGTTTGTTGGTATCCAGGAACAGGTCTACATGACAATGGTGTCACCTGCGCGAGTACCACTGGCGACGATGGCCGACGCACAGTCGGCCGTCGAGCCACTGGTAGTGCGCGTGGACCTGGCGCGCGGTGGGTATGACATAGTCGTGGGGCCGGGGCTGTTGGCCGGCCTGGGCGAACTGGCGCGCGTGGTCGGCGCCGGGCAAGGGCTGCTGGTGGCGGATGACACCGTGGCCGGGCTGTACGGGGAGGTCGCCCTGCAGAGCCTGCGTGAGGCGGGGTGCCAGGTGTGCCTGGCGACGGTCCCCCCCGGCGAGGGCAGCAAGACGCTGGCCCAGGCGGAGCGGCTGTACGAGGCCTGTCTGACCGCCGGGCTGGACCGCGGGTCGACCATCTTCGCCCTGGGGGGCGGCGTGGTGGGCGACTTGGCGGGCTTCGTCGCGGGCACGTTCATGCGCGGCATCCGGTTCGTCCAGGCGCCGACGACACTGCTGGCGCAGGTGGACGCGAGTGTGGGCGGCAAGACTGCGGTGGATCTGCCACAGGCCAAGAACGTTGTGGGGGTCTTCCACCAGCCGGCGCTAGTGGTGGCCGACACCGAGGCTCTGCAGACGCTGCCGGAGCGCGAGTTCCGCGGTGGGCTGGCCGAGGTCGTCAAGCACGCCGTCATCGCCGATGCGGAGATGTTCGCGTACCTGCAGGCGCAGTCGGCGGAGGTGCTGGCCCGCGTGCCGTATGTGCTCCGGGCGCTGGTGGCCCGCAACTGCCAGATCAAGGCGGAGGTCGTGCAGGCCGACCCACGTGAGAGCGGACTGCGGGCGGTGCTCAACTACGGTCACACCATCGGCCATGCCTTGGAGCGTGCCGCCGGCACATGGGACCTGCGGCACGGGGAGGCAGTGGCATACGGCATGGTGGCCGAGGCGCGGGTGGCGGAGGAACTGGGGGTGGCCGAACCGGGGTTGGCTAAGCAGTTGGCGACGTTGCTGGCGGCCCTGGGGCTGGCGACCGACCGGCCGCGCGTGGAGGCCTCACGGGCGCTGACGGCGCTGCGGCATGACAAGAAGCTGGAATCCGGGCGACTGCGCCTGCCTCTGGTGCCGCGCCCCGGAGAGGTCGTGCTACGGGACGACGTGGCGCTGGAGGTCCTGGGGACGGCCCTGACGGAGACACTCGGCTGAAACGGACTGAGGACGATGGCGGCATCGCGGAGACGGAGTGCCCAGGGAACGGTACCAGAGATGCCTGAGGACCGCCGGCAGGTAGCCAAGTCCGCCCTGATCGGCGTGGCGTCGGTCGGCCTCACCGTGGCGGTGATCCTGGCCATCGTGGCCGGTGCTGTGCTGGTAGTGTTCGGGCCTTCAGCACCGATCGTGACGGTGCCGGACGTGAGGGGCATGGCCACCGAAGAGGCGGAGGGCAGGCTGCGCGCCGCCCGTCTGACGATGAAGGTCGTCAACGAGGAGTTCAGCACTGAGGTCAAGGAGGGCGCCGTCGTCAGCAGCAACCCCTTCGGCGGCAAGACGGTGCGCGCCGGCCGCGAGGTGCGCGTGGTTGTCAGCCGCGGCGGCCGCACAGCCAAAGTGCCGAAGCTGACCGGACTGACGCTGGCGGAGGCGAAGGACAGGCTGACGGAGGCCGACCTGCAGGCGGGCGAGGAGGAGCGGCGGAACAGCGACGAGCCGGCCGACATCGTGCTGAAGCAGGAACCCGCACCCGGGAAGGCGCTGCCGCGCAAGTCGAAGGTAGACCTGGTGGTGAGCGGGGGGAAGAAGTTCGACGTCTACGCCGTCGGAGACCACGAGTTTCTTTTCCGAACCCTCAAAGTCACCGTCCCGCAGGGCAAGGTGATGCAGCTCGTACAGGTGGACGTGAGTGGGGAGGACATGGACAAGTCGTTCTACGAACGGCTGTGCCGGCCCGGTGAGGTCGTCAAGGTGGATCTGTACGGGCCGCGGGGGGCGCGGGTACGGGTGCGCATCGAGGACGAGACGGTATACTCGACGCGGCTGTGACGGAGGGGCGTGACGTTTGGGGCTTACCGAGCATGACCTCATTCTGCGGGCGCAGGCGGGCGACCGGCGCAGCTTCGACCAACTCGTCGCCCGGGCCTATCCCCTCGTCTTCAACACGGCGTACCGCATCCTGGGCGACCACGACTCCGCCGCCGATGCCACGCAGACCTCGTTCGTACGCGCCTACCGCTCCCTAGGCACCTTCCGCCGGACCTCCTCCTTCACCACGTGGCTGTACCGGATCGTCAGCAACGTGTGCCTGGACATGGTGCGCCGGGGCCGGCGTCAGGCGCAGAGCCTGACCTTCGACTCCGAAGAGGACCCCCAGTCCGAGCGCGAGATCCCCGACGAACGCGAGCATCCTGAGCGCCTGACCATCGAGAGCGAACTGCAGCGGGCGGTGCACCGGGCCCTGGGGAAGCTGCGGCTCGAGCATCGTGTCGTGCTGACCTTGTATGATCTCGCCGGGTTCTCCTATGAGGAGATTGCCGAGGCGCTGAAGCTCCCGTTGGGGACCGTGAAGAGCCGTCTGAACCGTGCGCGGTTGGCTCTGCGGGATGAGCTGAGCAGTCATACGGAACTTATCCGGTGAGGAAGAAGTCGTAACGCTACTGGCAGACGGCTTGTTCCCACCGGGGCGCCGGACCCGGTCTCCCGGTGGCCGGTCTGTCGGAGCCGGCCCCACTTCGTGTCGTCCCACGGGCCCGGCATCTTCGAGTACAGCGGAGTCGTACCATGGACTGCCGAACCTGTCGCGAGCATTTCACCGAGCTGCTGGAGGGGACCGCTCCGGCAGCGGCCGTTCAGCATGTGGCCGGGTGCGAGGAGTGCGGCCGGGCTCTGGTCGAGGTGCGGGACACGGTGCGGGAGCTACGGAGCCTGCCCGTTGTGGCGCCACCGGCGGGGCTGCTGCGGGACATCTCGCGGGCGGTGGACGCCGCTGCCCGGCCGGCGCAGACCAAGACATGGTGGCAACCGCTGGCCGCCGGCCTCTCGATGGCGGCCTGCGTGTGTCTCCTGGTGTGGGCGGTCGTGCTGCATCCCGTCGGTGTGACATCAGACTTGCCCGGTGTGCAGGTCACGTACCAGGCGCCGACGTCCGCTCCCGCGGCGCTACCGGCTGCAGGCCCCGCGCTGGGCAGCGGCTCCGGCGGGACCGAGGGTCGCTTCCCGCGTGTCCCGAGGCGTGCCTACGCGGGGCGCGAGCGGGCCCCGTTCGTTCCGTCCGGCGGACGGGGGCAGAGTCTCCCCAAGCTGCCCGCGCTGGGCTCGTGGGGTGAGCGGCTGGCGCAGTTGCCGCCGACGAGTCGCCCGACGGGCGGAAGCTCCACCGCTACGGACGCGGGCACGGAGAAGCCGGCAGGGACCTTCGCCGCCGAGCCGGGCGCCGATGGAGCGCTGACGCCGCCGCTGCGCCGGCAGGCCGGCACGGTGCAGTTGACGTTCGTGCCGCCGCCCAGCAAGCCGGTGGGCGAAGCAGTCGTCGGCGAGCTGACCGTGAGCAGCCAGGCCGAGGCCATGATAACGCTGCGGGTGACGACGGAGCAGGGCCTGCGCGTGACCAATGCGCGGCGCGGCGTGGTATATGCGGGGCCGATGCGCAGCGGCGCGGCGCTGCATGTGCCGCTGCGGCTGTTGGCCTGGAAGCCGGGAACACACCGGCTGCGGGTACAGCTGGAGAGCGACGTGGCGGGGGTCGCAGCGGACCTGGAGATCGTGCTTTCAGAATTCGTGGGCGACATGGGGAAGAATGGCGAGGCAGTGGTGTCTCTAAGACTGTACGAGACACCCTCGCTGCGGGCCATCCGCAAGCTTGCCGCCGCCGCCGGTGAACGTGTGGTCATTCACGAGGGTGTCGAGGCCAAGGTGGTAACACTCGATTTCAGTGCCGGTGTACCCTTTGCCGCTGCCCTGCGGATTCTGTGCGATGACTGCGGCTACCGCGTCGAGGAGCGCGACGGAGTCTACCACATCCTCAGGTGAGGCGGACGCCGGCAGAGAAAGGTGAGGATCATGCGCCTGCTTCTGCCACTCGGAGTCGTCCTCAGCCTGCTTGCTGCCTGCTGCGCGCAGGCCTGCATCGTCATTCCCCACCCGCCGCCGCGCCCCGACATCAAGCCCCTGTACCTGGAGTGTAAGTCGCAGCACGTCGAGACCGTCATCGCCGACCAGGTGGCGCGCACGACGGTCACGACGGAGCTGCACAACCCCCACGGCCAGCAAGTAGAGGGCACCTTCCTGTTCCCCGTGCCGGCCGGTGCGAGCGTCAGTGACTTCTCGTACTGGATCGGCGACAAGGAGATGAAGGGCGAGCTGCTGGACCGCGACAAAGCGCGCGGGATCTACGAGGACATCGTGCGCAAGATGCGCGACCCCGCGCTGCTGGAGTACGACGGCGCCCAACTCTTCAAGGCGAGCATCTTTCCCATCCCCGCCGGCGGCGACGCCAAGACGAAGCTGCAGTTCACCCAGGTGCTCAAGGCCGAGGGCGGCCTGGTACGGTACCTGCACGCCGTCAAGCTGGGACGCACCACGCCCAACCGTGGGCAGCTCATCGTGGACGTGAAGATCTCCTCGAAGTCCCCGATCAAGTCCGTCTACTCGCCCACCCACAAGGTGGATGTGACCCGCAAGAGCGACCGCGAGGTGCGGGTCGGGCTGGAGCTGGACAGCACGGACTTCAACGCCGACTTCGAGCTGCTGTACGGGCTGGAGGAGAAGGACTTCGGCGTGAATGTCCTGACCTACCGGCCGGAGGGCGAGGCGGGGTACTTCATGCTGCTGCTGGCGCCCAAGCAGCAGTGGGCGGAGCAGGAGATCGAGGGCAAGGATGTCGTTTTCGCCCTCGACACCTCCGGCAGCATGAGCGGGGAGAAGATCGCGCAGGCCAAGAAGGCCTTCACGTACTGCCTCAACTCGCTCAAGCCGCGCGACCGCTTCGGTCTGCTGACCTTCGCTACCGAGACGCGTCTGTTTGAGGACAAGCTGCTGGCGGCGGAGCCGGACACCATCAAGCGCGCGAAGGAGTTCGTGGGCAAGATTGACGCCGCGGGCTCGACAGCGCTCAACGACGCACTGCTGCAGTCGGTGGACCTGTTCGGCAAGGGCAGCGACCGCCCGCGCATGATGATCTTCCTGACTGATGGCCTGCCGACGGCCGGGGAACGGAACGTCGAGCAGATCATCAAGAACGTGGCGAAGGCCAACGGCACGGCCAGCGACGACGATGAGAAGGCACGCGTGTCCCGCCTCTTCGTCTTCGGGGTGGGCGACGACGTGAACACCCACCTGCTCGACCGCGTGGCCGACGGCAACGGTGGGTCGAGCAACTACGTGCGGCCCGACGAGGACATCGAGGCGGCCGTGTCGGCCCTCTACGCCAAGCTGAGCCACCCGGTGTTGTCCGACATCACCCTGAAGCTGGACAAGGCGGAGGCGTTCAAGGTGTACCCGCAGAAGCTGCCCGATCTGTTCGCCGGGAGCCAACTCGTGGTGACGGGACGATACGAGGGCAGTGGCCGCTCGAACATCGTGCTAAGCGGCACGGCGAGCGGCAAGGAGATGGTGCACGAGTACACGGGCGACTTCCCGAAGGAGACCGATGAGAACGTCTTTGTGGCGCGGGTGTGGGCCGGGCGGCGGATCGGCTATCTGCTCGACCAGGTGCGCCTGAACGGCGAGGACAAGGAACTCAAGGACGAGATCGTCAAGCTGGCGATGAAGTACGGGATTGTCACGCCGTACACGAGCTACCTGGTGCAGGAGGACAAGGACCTGTCGCGGGTGGCGGCGGGCCAGCAGCGGGCCTTCGGGGCCGCGGCCAGTGCGCCGGGCCGGGGCGGGGCCATCGGCCCGGCGGGGCCGGCACCCACGGCGGCTGCCCCCAGGGAGGCCATGAAGGCCAACGTGGGCGCTGGTGCGGTGCACGTGGCGCAGAGCACCCAGGCGCTGCGCTCTGCGACCCAGCAGGAGGCCCAGTACCAGGGCTATCAGCAAGTGGCACAGAGGACCTTCTATCAGGATGGCGAAACATGGGTGGACACGTCCTGGCAGCAGGGGGCCCAGCAGGGGACGAGAATCCTGCAGGTGAAGGCCTTCAGCCAGGCGTACTTCGACGTGCTCAAGGCGCGTCCCGACCTGGCGCCGTATCTGGCGCTGAGTGATCGTGTCCAGGTGCAGCTCGCGAAGGTGGGCGTGCAGGTGGGGCCCGAGGGGTTGGAGACGCTGACTGCCGAGCAGCTTGAGGAGCTCAAGAAGTGATTCCCTCGCCCACGGTGTCGTGTGTTCGGAGCCGCCAGGTCCTGTCGTGGGGCCTGGCGGCCCTGCTGTTGACGGCCTCCCAGCTCTGGGCGGCTCCCTTCCGCCCCGGGGCGGCGGTGCTGGACTTCCAGAACGTGGGCGGCTACAGCGGCCACCTGCTGTCCCGCCGGGCCGCCGACCAACTGGCCCTGGACCTGGGGGCCACGGGGTGCTGGCGGGTCATTGACCGCACCCAGACGCGGCGCGCAGCACAGCAGCGCGGCCTGAAGCCGCCGTATGCCGTCGGCCTGATGCAGGAACTGGCCCATGCGGTGGCGGCCGACGTGGTGTTCACCGGGGCCGTCCAGAAGCTGGAAGTCAACGCCCGGGAAGGGACTATCCGGCTGGCACTGCTCGTGGAGTGCGTGGACCAGATCTCCGGACAACGGGCCGCCGCCACCGTCCAGGTGGGCGAAGTCACAGCCCGCGAGAAGGCGCCCGCACCCACGGATGTCCTGGTGGGGGACGCGCTGGCCGCGGCCTCGGCGCAGGCCGCCAAGGCCGTATCGGTCAACACCGGGCTGGTGCTGACCGTGACCGACCCAGGCGAGGGGAAGACGGTGCAACTGAAGCCGGCGGCGGGAGAGCAGGTCAAGAGCGGCTACCGGCTGCTGCTCTACCGCGCCCTGGTCGAGGGTGAGGAGCGCACGCCGGGCAAGCTGCTGGCAGCCCTGATGGTCAGCGAGGTCGGGGCAGAGACCTGCAAGGCGCAGGTGCTGGCGCGGGCCGGTGACATCCATACCGACGACATTGCCATCAGCATCTGCGCCCGGGGCAAGGGCGACTGAAGGCAACCATGCGCCAACTGCGTCTCTATGGGCCGCATGACCTGCGGCTGGAGGAAGCGCCCCGGCCGGAGCCCGGACCGGGTGAGGTGCTGGTGCGCATCGCGGCGGTGGGCCTCTGCCGGACTGACCTGGAGCTGGTCGAGGGCATCCACGGCGGACTGCTGAGCGGCGCGCAGCAGTACCCCTTCGTCCCCGGGCATGAGTGGTCGGGGCACGTGGTGGAGGTGGGGGAGGGCGTCGAGGGGCTGGCCGAGGGTGACCTGGTGATCGGCGAGACGGGCATCGGCTGCCTGCGCTGCCCGCTGTGCCTGGCGGGACACCACCAGCTCTGCCCCAACGGCACTGAGACCGGGATCATTCGTCGCGACGGGGCTCTGCGGGAGTTCCACGTTCAGTCCGCAGACTTCGTGCACCGGTTCGAGGGCGAGGCTGCAGTCGGGGCGCTCGTCGAGCCGGCCTCGGTGGGCGTGTACAGTTGCCGCAAGACGGGGGTGAGCCCCCTCGACCGCGTGATGGTCATCGGCGGGGGCGCCATCGGGCAGTGCTGCCTGCAGGCGGCGCGGGCGTATGGGGCGCAACAGGTGGTGATGGTGTCACGGAGCGCGCCGAAGCTGGACCTGGCGCGGCGGTGCGGCGCCGACGCTGTGGTCAATTCGGGCGCAGTGGACCTGCTGCAGGCCGCACTGGACCTCACGGAGGGCCACCTATTTGACGTGGTGATCGAGGCCGCCGGCACGCCAGCCGCGTTCCGGGATGCGCTCGTGGTCGGCGGGTTCGTCAGCCGGATCGGGCTGGTGGGCTATTCGGCGCGTGACGCCTTCGGCTACGGGTTCGAGACGGTCATTGATCGCGAGCAGACGATCATCGGGGTGCGGGGCAGTCCGCACGTCTACCCGGCGACCATCGCGATGATCGAGCGCGGGGAGTTGCGGCTGGAGGAGCTGATCAGCCACCGCTACCCGCTGGCGGAGTACCGCGAGGCCTTCGAGGTCGCCGAGGGCGGCGGGACGTCCGTGATGCGCGTACTGGTAGAAATGTGAGTGGGATGGAACTCACGGGTCGGGCGGGTGTCGAATAGTGGTGTTCGGGCAGGGCGGCGCGTCTGGGACGTCCGCGCCCACGCGGGGAGGCGGCCATGGCCCCGCGAGGGGCGCACGTCGCGGGTTGAACTGACCGGGCGGCTATGTTATACTGCGAGCAGTCTGCGGATGCCGGAGACCGTCCGGCTGTGGATGCGGTAGCACAAATCGAACCACTGGGAGGACCGGCGGAGACGCTGTACCGCCGGGCCCGAAAGGGGAGCGTGCCGATGCGTTTCCTGACGAGCCGGCTGGCCATGGGGCTCGCACTGCTGGTGCTTCTGCCGCTGTGTGCGCAGGCCCGGGAAGTGCAACTGGCCGGCATTCGGCTGGGCGACCACGCCATCAACATCCTGGATGTCTACGGCATGCCTGACGGTATTGCGGTGGGCGAGGGTGCTGAACTCACTGCGGCCCAGACCGCCGGTGGGGCGGCGGCCGGGGCTCCCGTGATGGGGGCGCCGACGCCCGACCTGATGGGCATGGCCATGAGCACCCTGGGCATGGGTGGGATGCCGGGCGGCGGCATGCCGGGCATGATGCCCATGGCAGGCGCCGCGCCCGGTGGTCCGGCCATGGGTCCCGGTGGGGCGCCTGGCGGGATGCCTGGTCCGGAGGGCGGCCCCGGGGCGTTCCCCGGTGGCGCCGCTCCCGGCGGGCCCGGTGAGGGCGGCGCTCCCGGCGCGGGTGGCGGCGCTGCGGCCGGTGGCATGGCGGCGGAGCCATTCCCCATCTGGGCACTGGCGGTATGGGTGGATCTGGCGGCCCGCGACGTGGAATGGGTCTACCAGAAGGGCCCGGTCGTGCTGGGCTTTGTGTTGGATCGTGACGGCTTCTGCAAGGTCATTGCGGTGGCCGCCGAGCAGTGCGGGTTTGCGCGCACCGCGCTGTGGTCGCCCCACCGCTATGTCAAGCTGGGCGACAACTTCAAGCGCGTGCTCTATCGCTATGGCTATCCCGACGAGACCGTGACCTTTACCGCCTCGGGGCCGGGGTCGGCCTCGCCCGGTGGCGGGCAGATCACGGTGAGCTTCAACCAGACCAGCCGCACCTATGCCCGCGACTGTCTGCTGCGGTACACCCAGAACAACAACGTGGAGTTCACGCTCCACGACATGGTCGTAACCCGGATCCATATCTGGGAATAGCCGCGCCAGGGACGAGTACACGCGCGGCCCTGCCTCCGGCAGGGCCGCTTCGCTTTGACGGGGGGACGGGCGCGAGGAATCGCGCCGCTTCTGCAGGTGGCGCGGTGGCGGTTGGCGAACTCTTCGACAACAGCGCAGGCCGGGCGGGGGGCCGGCCCTTCCCTCGCCTGGGTGCGACTTCCCCGCCCCATCCTGAGCATGAGGCTCCATGGCAGACAACGACGTCAAAGAGGAGATCCGGCGGCGCCTCGACGTGGTGGAGGTGGTGTCGCAGTACGTGCCGCTGCAGCGCGCGGGACGGCGCTTCAGCGCCCGCTGCCCCTTCCACCAGGAGAAGACGCCCTCGTTCTTCGTGGACCCCGAGCGCGGGTTCTGGAAGTGCTTCGGCTGCGGGGCTTCCGGGGACATCTTCTCCTTCGTGATGCAGATCGAGGGGCTCACGTTCCCTGAGGCAGCCGAGAAGCTCGCTCAGCGGGCCGGAGTGCAGTGGCGTGTGTCAGCCGGAGCCGAGAAGGCCGGCCAGGAGCGCCAGGCGGTGCTGCAGGCCAATGCCGCCGCTGCCAGTTGGTTCCGCCACAAGCTGTCCGAGCCTGAAGGGAAGCACGCCCTGGACTACCTGCGGGGGCGCGGGCTGTCCGACCAGATCATCAAGGACTTCATGCTCGGCTATGCGCCGGACGGCTGGGACCATCTCGCCACGTACATGACGGGGCGTGGCACCAATGAGCGCCTGTTGACCGCCGCCGGCCTGGTCAGGCCGCGCAACACTGGCGGGGGCTGCTACGACTTCTTCCGCCACCGGGTCATGTTCCCGGTGATCGAGGTCACCGGCCGGGTCATCGCCTTCGGCGGCCGGGCACTGGACCCCGAAGAGAAGGCCAAGTACATCAACAGCCCCGACACCCCGGTGTTCCACAAGGGCACGACGGTGTACGGGCTGAACCTGGCCCGCGAACACATCGCCCACGCCAAGCAGGTGATTGTGGTCGAGGGGTACATGGATGTGATCGCGCTGGTGCAGGCGGGCATCCGGAATGTCGTCGCCTGCCTGGGGACGTCCACGACCGAGGAGCACCTGAAGCTGCTGGGGCGTTACGCCGACAGCATCATCTTCGTCTACGACGCCGACGCCGCGGGGATGAGGGCGGCGCTGCGGAACATTGCGGTCTTCGAGAGTGCCGGGGCCGCGGCGCGGCTGGCGGTGCTGCCACCGGGGCAGGACCCGGACGAGTGCGTCCGCAGCGGCGGCCCGGACGTATTCCGCCAGTGCCTTGCGGAGGCGATGAGCTTCCCCGAGTACGAGATCAAGATGGCCTTCGCGCAGTACGACATGGGGGATGCCGATGGGCGCATGCGGGCAGCACGGGAGGCCGTCACAAGCCTGCTGAAAGTGCACGACCGGGCGCGGCGGGAGGAGTTGCTGGACCGCGTGGCGGCCCGTTGGGCACAGGGCGACCTGAGCCGCTCCGAACAACTGGCACACGTGTTGCGTCTGGAACTGAACCGTCGCTTCACCGATCAGCGGGGACAGCGTCGGGGGCGGGACTCGCGCTACGACCGCGGGCACATCATGGAGACACTAGCGCGCAGCGCCGGGGATGTGGAGCCCGGCGTGGTGCGGCTGGAAGAGGGGGTCCTCACGGCGGCGCTGCACGAGCCGGCGTGGGCGCGCGAGGTGGCGGAGAAGCTGAGCGAAGAGGACTTCGCCGATCCGCAGCACCGCCGCATCGCGGCCGTGCTAATGACCCGGGCGCGGCAGGGCGCCTTCATTCCGGCCGAGTTGGTAGAGGCGTTCGAGGAAGGCGATCCAGTTCGGGAACGCGCGATCGAGTTGGTTGTCGGCGATACGGTGTGGTCAGAGGAGGAATTCGGCGAGGCTATCGCGAAGATGGAGTACGGCAGGTCCACGCACGGCTTGCGCCCGAAGTACGACGTGACGCCGAGCGAGACGGCCGAGGAACCGGCGATTGAGGCAGGCGGGGAGGACTTTGAGGCGTGGCGGCGAAGAGTCGCCGCGGCCATCGATAGCGGTGAGATCGCGCCGGACGATCCAGACTTCATCAGGTTCATGCAACTGGGGAGGAAGTTTCAGGGCACCGGCCAACAGGGCTTTGTGGAGCAGGCCGGCCTGACATCGTTTTCGGCTTCCCGGAAGCTGGCCGGACAGGCGCCGGACCGAGCAGAGACGACAGACGAACCGTCGGGTGACCCTGACGAGAGGAGTTGAACTACTTGCCCGAGGGGAAGGACGCTGAGATTCACGAACTGGAGGAGGTCCGCGCGCTGATGCGCAAGGGTCAGCGGCAGGGCTTCTTGAGCTATGCCGAGATCCAGGACGGCCTCAGCGAGAACGAAGACCTGGAGACGGAGGACATAGACGAGGTCTACCGGTTCTTGACCGACGCCGGCATCCGCATCGTGGACGAAGACGAGGCGGAGGAGCAGCAGGAGGACGGTCTGGCGGAGGAGGAACTGGAGGAACTCGACGAGGTACCGATTGACGACTCGGTGCGCATGTACCTGCGCGACATCGGGCGCGTGCCGCTGCTCTCGGCCCAGGAAGAGGTCGAACTGGCGCGACGCATCCAGAAGGGCGAGGGCGCGGTCGAGTTCGACCCCCGGTCCAACACGCTGCACTTCACCCCCATGGAGCGCCTCGAGCCCCAGACCGTGTACAAGATCGCGGTGCGGGGCGGCGAGGGCGGTCTGCACGACATCGCCGGGCATTACCTCCAGAAGGATGACGTCTGGACCATCCGCACCGGCTCGCCCGATGCGCGGCTGCATGTCGTGGAGTGCTTCCCCGCCGGCAAGAGCAAGGGCGTGGGCGTGACGCCCCTGGTCACGATTCACTTCAACGATGCGATCATGGCCGACAGCGTGTCGGCCGACACGGTCCATCTGACCGACAAGGCCGGGAAGCCCATCCCCGGGAAGCCGGAGATTGCCGACAAGCCCTTCGTCGTGCACCTCAAGCTGGCGGACAGGCTACGCTACCGCAATGTCTATCACCTCGTGGTCAAGGGTGGCCCGCAGGGCGTCCGCGGGGTGGGCAACGGCAAGCTGGACCGGGACTTCAAGGCTAACTTCGAGACCGTGGCGCAGAAGTCCGCCCCGCGCGTGGTGAGCACCGATCCCCCGTCGGGCGCGCCGGCCGCGCCGCGCGCCCGGGCGATCACCATCACCTTCGACCAGCGCCTGGTGCCCGGCAGCGTCACCGAGAGGACGGTCACGTTGCTCGACGTGATGGACACCGCCGTGCCGGGCAGCGTCTACTATGACGACGAGCGGCGCGAGGTGCGCTTCGTGCCGGAGCGGGCGCTCATGTCGGACATGGCCTACACGCTGGGCCTGAAGGCGGGCAAGAACGGGCTGAAGGGTCTCGCGGGCTACAACCTCTCCGAGCCCTACCAGCTCACCTTCACCACCGGCGAGGACCTGGAGCCGCCGCAGATCGTGAAGCGGTCGCCGCAGCCGGACAGCAAGGGCTCGCCGCTGCTGGGCGTCATTGGGGTCGGCTTCTCCAACCAGCTCGACCCGGGCACGGTGGACCCGGGGACGCTGGTGCTCAAGGATGAGGAGGCGGTGCAGGCGCTGGCCGAGGCCAACCTGCGGCTGGTGGTCAGCATCGCCCGCAAGTACACGGGCCGCTCCTCGATGAGCTTCCTGGACCTGATCCAGGAAGGCAACATGGGGCTGATGCGGGCGGTCGAGAAGTTCGACTACCGCAAGGGATACAAGTTCAGCACCTACGCCACCTGGTGGATCCGGCAGGCCATCACCCGTGCCATCGCCGACCAGGGCCGGATCATCCGCATCCCGGTACACATGGTCGAGACGATCAACCGCCTCGTGAAGACCTCACGGCAGCTCCTGCAGCAACTGGGCCGCGAGCCGACGCTGGAGGACGTCGCCGCCGAGATGGACATGCCGCTGGAGCGCGTGAGCGAGATCAAGCGCATCGCACCCGAGCCGCTGTCGCTCGAGGCCCCGGTGGGCGAGGAGGAGAACAGCCACCTCGGCGACTTCGTGCCGGATGAGGAGATCCACACGCCGGTGGACGCGGCCTCGAACCTGGTGCTGCGCGAGCAGCTCGAACGGGTGCTGGCGACGCTGAGCGAGCGCGAGCGCGAGGTGCTGAAGCTGCGGTTCGGGCTGGAGGACGGCTACTCGCGGACGCTGGAAGAGGTCGGGCACATCTTCGAGGTGACGCGGGAGCGCATCCGGCAGATCGAGGCCAAGGCCCTCAAGAAGCTGCGGCACCCCAGCCGCAATAAGCGGCTGCGCGACTACCTCGACTAGACTGCCACGACTGAGACGCGCACGCTACGAGGGGAATCCCCGGAGACATTGAGGGCAGAGATTCCACTAGCAGAGTGGGAGGCTATCCATGTCAGCCGAACAGAGCATGTTCGCGGCGTGCGAACAACCAGAACTGCTGAGCAAGGCAAGGGAGATTGCAGAGCAACTGACGGACCCCGGGGTATTGGCAGAGCATTCTCGCGCGACTGAAGTCAGGAAGAGCAAGTACCGTAGCACCCAACTTCTCTACAGCGTCCTCGGGATCGTGTTTGGCGTCATCCTGACGGCAGTCGGTTTGGCGGATCAGTTCGGGGGGCTCCGGCTGCCGGGGATCGGTCTGCTGTCGCTGATCGGGGGTGTCCTGATCCTCGGGGTTAGCCTCGTGCGCATACCGATGGTGTTGGCGGCATCGGCGACTAGGATCACCGTCAACGATCCCGCTGAACTGGCATCGCGACTGTACCGTTCCTGCTTGGTCCCGGGTTCTGATCTTGGTGGCGCGTCGGATCGCCTCGCGCGAATGCTGGACGTCTTCCCGCCTGTGGTGTCAGAGAGATACGATGGGGCGGGTTGGGCAGCGCTCAAGAGCGGGAAGGAGCGCCGCGGGCAGGCGGCAATCCCAGGCGCGTGTGCACATTGCTCCGCTTCGGCCGCGCACTGCGAGGACACTTACTACTCGACCCACAAGGGCGATGATGAGGAAAAGGGCGCTTTTACGTGGTTTGCGAGGTGCTCACACTGCGGGGTCGTGCTTTGCCGCACGTGTGCAGAGGCTGCGGGGTACCTCTGTCCCAAGTGCGGAGCTGCAACCGGCGGCTGGGACGCGCTGGGAGACCGATGGCAGCGGTGCTATCAGGAGGTGAAGCTCTTGCTCGCGGGCGACGCCGAACCGGGTAGCCTACAGTTGGATGTGCAAGCCTCGCTGACATCAAGTGAGCAACTGGGGGACGCAGTCGTGCATATGGTCGCCGTGACAGTGCGTGCAGGGAGCGTGCCCGTGCATCTGGTGAACGCCGTAGTGCAGACAGGCGGGCATTGCTTCGTGGTCTCTCCCGAGCCCGGTCGCCTGGTCAGTCTTTCGCCGGACGCGACTAACACCATAGCTGCCGCACTCACACACCGCTTTGCCTCCACCAGGGACGTTGCTGGACGTTGTCTCGCGACCGTTCGCGATGCGGAGAGCCGCCAGACCCTCGAACAGGCCATCGCCAAGGAGGAGGTCGGTTGGACCAAGGCCAGCATGCAGGCCGGTCTTGCCGTCTTTGGCGCCGAAGATAGCTTGAAGATGCCGGGCTGATCAGGTAGCACGGCCCACGCCCTCCGGTCCCCAGGTGCGGGGTCACAACTGGCGGGTCCGGCCAACGCATGGGTGACCAGCG
Organism: bacterium; assembly: GCA_021372615.1. Lineage (NCBI taxonomy): Bacteria > bacterium. The sequence goes on from JAJFUB010000017.1 coordinate 65,644, forward strand.
CGGGATTGCGTGGCCACATGCCATGGGGTATAATGGTCGAGCGGCGGGACTCGATGGGCCCGTAGCTCAGCGGTTAGAGCGGTCGGCTCATAACCGATTGGTCGCTGGTTCAAATCCGGCCGGGCCCACCACATTCCAGTCGCTGACCACGCCACTCCCTGTTGCGGAGCCTCTCCCGACGGAGTGGCGATTCTGTAAAGGATGAAGGATGAAGTATGAAGGATGAAGTATGAAGGACGGCGCGACAGCCGCACCAGCAAGTCATACTTCATCCTTCATACTTCATCCTTAGCCTCTGATGCTAAGCGTCATTTCTGAATACATCAAGCTGCACCGCCACGAGCTGGGCCAGACGGCCCTGTTCGTCGGCAGCGGCGTTGTCATCCCCCCGCTGGAGCAGCGTCTTGAGGACCTGCTGCAGACCATGGCGCTGGACTGGTCCGGGCACCGGCTGGACGCATTGCCGCCGGAACGCCGGGGCCTGGAAGCCCTCGAGCTGTTCGCGCGCGAAGTGCCCGACCATACCGAGCGGTGCAACATGCTCCGCCAGCGCCTGGCCGACGCCCGCCCGTCCGAGGGGCACATCCGCCTGGCGCGGCTGATCAAGGACGGGTACTTCCCCACGATCTTCCTGGCCGAGCCGGACCGCCTGCTGGAGCAGTGCCTCGCGGTCAACCACATGGAGCCGGAGAAGGACTACCACCACTTCGTGGCCGGGCCGGACGACGGCGAGACGATCGCGGTGGGGGTGCGGGATTCGGCGCGGGTCGTGCTGGTCAAGTGCGCGGGCGACGTGGAGAGCAAGTTCCTGCCGCTGTCGCGCGCCGAAGTCCAGGACAGCTACGCCCGGGTGGCCCAGGTGCTCCAGGAGACCTTCAAGGTCTTCAGCATCTTCTCGGCCTACGTGGAGCGGGACGAGCCGGTCTTGCGGTATATCAGCCGTGAGGGCGGGAAGATCTTCTGGATCAACCGCTTCGTGCCCATGCGCGACGAGCGGCTCTTTGATGAGCTGAAGATCGAGAACCCGGCCAGCGTCGAGTACCATCGCTTCCAGCCGGAGGTGATGGCGCTGCTGGAGGCGCGGCATTCGGCGCGGCACCTGCTGTGCCGCGAGGCCGGGACCTTCAACGAGTTCTTCGGGAAGATGCACGGGCGGCTGATCCGGCGTACGCAGCGGCCGGCCACCCGCCGGCGCAAGGACCTGGCGGTGCTGCGCGGCGGCCCGTACCGCTTCCTGGACTACTTCGACGTCACCGACGAGGACTTCTTCTTCGGCCGCGAGGACGACGTGGACGCCCTACTGGAGATGCTCCGCCAGCACCCGGTCTCGGTGCTGTTCGGGCACTCGGGCATCGGCAAGACGTCGCTGCTGCGGGCCGGCCTGATGACTGCCCTGCAGCACGAGGCCGAGCAGGCCGAGACGCCGGCCGAGACATGGCTGCCGGTCACGGCGTCGTGCCACGACGACCCGGCGGCCAGCATCCGCGAGGCGGTGGCCGCCGCCGTCGAGGAGATCGGGTTCAACTCAGGCGACCTGCCGGCGCGGGGGACGCTGGCGCCCTATCTGCAAGCCGCCGCCGCCCTGGTCAACCGCCGGCTGGCCATCTTCCTGGACCATTTCGAGGAGTACTTCGTGCATCTGGGACCCCGGGTGCAGGAGGCCTTCCTGGACGAGCTGTCGCGGTGCCTCGGCGAGTTGACCAACGTGCACTGGGTCATCGCCATCCGCGAGAACTACGTGGGCAGCCTCTACGAGCTGCAGGGCAAGCTCCCCGAGATCATGCACCACGTGTACCGTCTACACCGCCTCACCCGCGAACAGGCTGAGGATGCCATCACCAAGCCGGCGCAGAACTTCGACATCCGCATGGAGCGGTCGCTGACGGAAGCCCTGCTGGACGACCTCTACCGCGACGGCATCGAACCGGCCGAACTGCAGATCGTGTGCGACCGCGTCTACGGGGCCAAGCCCCGGGGCATGCACACGGTCACCATGGGCATCTACCAGCGGCTGGGGGGCGCGCAGAAGATCCTGTCGGACTTCCTGGATCACATCCTGGGGCAGCTACCGCCCGGCGACCGCCGTCTGGCCCGCAACATCCTCAAGCTCATGGTGACTTCCTCGGAGGTCCGCGTCACCCGCACGCTCGAGCGCATTGCCTCGGACCTGAGCGAGAACCGCGACGAGGTCGAACGGGTGCTGGCGCGGCTGGTGGACCTGCGCCTGGTGCGCGGGGTGGGCAAGGAGCGCCATCGGCAGTACGAGCTGATTCACGAGTACCTGTCCGACGAGATCAGCCAGTGGCTGTCCCGGCGGGAGATGCGGGTGCAGGACGTGCAGGACCTGCTGACCCGGCAGCTCAACAACTACGAGAAGTTCGGGATCCTGATGCACGCCGACGAGCTGCGGATCATCAGCGAGGCCCGCGAGGCGCTGAGCATCTCGCCCGAAGAGCTGGAGTTGATCCTGCGCAGTGCGGCAGTGGAGCAGAGCGAGCAGGACTACTGGTTTGGGCGGCTATCGGAACTGGGCGAACGCCAGGTGCCGCTGCTGCAGGGGTTGCTCGAGGACTCCCGGCCGGAGATTCGCCTTACGGCTGTGCGGGCGGCGGCCAGCTCCCCCAACCGCGAGTACATCCCGCAGCTTGTGCTGCTGCTGGACGACGAGAACGAGGCCGTGCAGTCCGAGGCGACGGCGACGCTGCAGGGGCTGGAGCGCGAACTGCTGGCCGAGTTGCGGCGCGGGCCGGAGAGTGCGCGTGCGCTGGCCGCGCGGGCCATCGGGCGGCTGAAGCTGCGCCGTGGCCTGCGCCACCTGTACTCGGTCATCGAGGACGGCGACCAGGCGCTGCGGGACGAGACCACCGAGGCGTTCGTGGAGTTGAGCGAACCCCGCGCACACGAGCCGCTGCTGCGGCGCCTGACAGGCCCACAGGGCCTGCCGTGGGCCGGGGCGTATGCGCTGGGCCATCTCGCGGCCCAGGACGAGGTGCTGCAGGCGCTGGAGAACGCCCAGAAGAGCTTCCCCGAGTTGCCCAAGGTACGCTATGCGCTGGGCCTGGCGGCGATGCAGCGGCGGGACTATGACGAGGCGGCGGCACACTTCCAGGCAGCTCTGGAGCTGTCGCGGACGGAGCTGGGACACCAGACGGTGGGAGCAGCGCTGGAAGACGTTGAGACTCAGCGGCGGCGGTCGGCCCTGGCGGTCAGCTCCTGGCCGATGTTCCACCGAGGGCCGGACCATCGCGGCGCTACCGAGACCGAACTGCGGCCCCCGCTGCGTCTCCTGTGGAACTTCGGCACCAAGGGGCCGATCATGGGAGCCCCCGCCGTGGCCGACGGCATCGTGTTCGTTGGCTCGCGCGACGGCAACCTGTATGCCCTCGACGCCAAGCGCGGCACCGAGAACTGGCACCTGCGGACCGGGGACCGCATCGAGAGCACACCGGCAGTGGCCGGGAGCGCGGTCTTCATCGGGTCGCACGACGGCCGCGTCTACGCGGCGGCGCGCGACAGTGGCCGGCGCCTGTGGCAGCGTGATGTCGGCTCGCCCATCCGTTCTTCGGCGACACTGGTGGGTGGCCGTCTGTTCATCGGCGATCGCCAGGGACAGGTCGTGGCCCTCCGGGCCGAGACGGGGGAACTGCTCTGGCAGGTCCAGACCGGCGCCGAGGTGTCGGCTGCACCCGCCTGCAGCGATGGCGCCGTGGTCGTGGGGTCATGGGACGGTCGCCTCTACGCCTTCGCCGCCGACAGCGGCACCAAACTGTGGGAGCGGCTGACCGAGGGGCCGGTGGCCTCATCCGCAGCCCTGGACAACGGTGTCGTCTACTGCGGCTCGGATGACGGCCACCTGTACGCCGTGTCCGAGAAGGACGGCCAGGTGTACTGGCGGGTGAAGCTGGGGAGCCAGGTCCGCTCCTCGCCGGCTGTGGCCAACGGGCGCGTCGTCGTCGGCTGCGTGGACGGCCGCATCGCCTGCCTGTCGGCTGCCGATGGCGACCCGGTGTGGTCGGCGCAGAGCGCGGAGGAAGTGCTAGGGTCGCCGGCAATCACCGGGAGCGTCGTGTACATCGGCAGCAAGGACGGCGCCCTGTACGCCTTCGACCTGAACACCGGCGAGCAGCTCTGGCGCCACCAGACCGCCTACGGCGTGTACTCGTCGCCGGCTGTCGCCGACGGCATTCTGTACGTGGGGCTGGACTACTACAACCTGGCCGCCATGGTGCCGGTGGACTGAGATGCTACGCCTGCCGCGAACTGCTCCTCCGCCGCCGGGAGCCGGCCTGACGAAGCTGGCCGACCCGAAACGCGTGCTGCTGGGCTGGGTGCTCTTCATCGTCGCTGTGGCGGTGGCGCTGGCGCTCAGTTGGCCGTACGGCGTGGGCGCGAAAGTCCGGGTCCTCCACCGCGGGTTCGTGGCGAGCGGGTATCTCCGCGCGGCCGAGGCCAGGGCACACGCCGCGCCTGTGCAACGCGACCAGGCCCTCGCGGCCCTGCGCCGGGCCACCGAGCTGGCGCCCGATGACCCGACCATCGCTCACACGGCTGCCCAGTTGTACATGGAGCTACGGGCCTATCCCGAGGCGGCGCAGTGGCTGGGCCGTCGCCGGCCGGCAGCCCCCCCGCCCGACGCGGGCATGACAGACCCCGAGGAACTGCTGACACGCGTGTCGCTGGCCCAGAGCCTGATGATGACGGGGCGGAAGACCGAGGGCGAGCGCCTGCTGGACCAGGTGCAGGCCGAGGTGTATGCCGCGCGTAAGAGCAATCTGATGCCTGACCCGCTCTTTGCGCTGGCCCTCAACAACCTGGCGTATGTAGACGCCCTGGGCAAGCGCAATCTGCCTGAGGCGCTCCAGATGGCAACGGGGGCCGTGCAACTGCAGCCCACCCAGGCAGCTTATGTAGACAGCCTGGGGTGGGTCGAGTACCAACTCGGGCACTACCTGGACGCGGCCTTCCACCTCGAGCAGGCCGTGCGGCTGCACGCGCCTGAGGAAAGCGCCGAGATGTACTACCACTTGGGCGCGGCATACGCGCGCCTGGGCCGGAAGGCCGACGCCCGCTGGGCGCTGAACCGCTCGCTCGAGCTGGACCCGAGCTACGCGGAGGCGGCGGACGAGCTCAGAATCCTGAGCCAGGACCTGCCGCGCCCGTCGCTGGCCTGGCAAGAGCCGGGCCTCGCTGCGTCGCCCATCCTTCACCGTGAGGTGTAGTCCATGCAGATCTCCGATCTGGTTGCGGGCATTGCCCCGTCGCCTACCATCGCCGGAGCCGCCAAGGCCCGCCAGATGCGAGCCGCCGGCAAGGACGTGCTGTCCTTCGCCATTGGCGAGCCGGACTTCGGGACCCCCGACAACATCATCGCCGCCGCGCAACGCGCCATGGCCGAGCAGAAGACCAAGTACACGCCGGCCGGCGGCATCCCCGAACTCAAGCAAGCCATCTGCGACGCCCAGCAGCGCGATCTGGGGCTGACGTACGAGCCCTCCCAGGTGGTCGTCAGCAACGGCGGCAAGCACGCGCTGATGAACATCTGGCGCACGCTGCTGAACCCGGGCGACGAAGTCATCATGTTCGCGCCGTACTGGGTGAGCTACCCCGAGCAGGTGCGCCTGTGCGGCGCCAAGACGGTGTCGCTGCGCACCAGCGGCGACAACGGTTTCCAGCCCGACCTCGATGAAGTCGCGGCCGCCATCACCCCGCAGACGAAGGCCCTGCTCATCAACAGCCCGTCCAACCCCAGCGGCGCCGTGTTCACGCGGGCCACGATTGAGGGCCTGGGCGAACTGGCCTGCAAGCACGACCTGACGATCGTGTCCGACGAGATCTACAAGCACATCCTGTACGATGGCCGCACCCACGAGTCCACGGCAAAGCTCAGCGACGAGCTGAAGGAGCGCACCATCATCGCCGACGGGGTGGCCAAGACCTATGCCATGACCGGCTGGCGCATCGGCTGGCTCATCGCCCCTCCGGCCTTCGCCAAGGCCGCGGACAACCTGCAAAGCCAGGAGACCTCCAACGCCAACTCCATCGCCCAGTGGGCGTCCATCGAGGCGCTGACGGGGCCGCAGGAGTCCGTGGGGCAGATGCGCGCGGCCTTCGCCGAGCGGCGCGACGTCCTGGTCCCGGCACTCAACGAGATTCCCGGTGTCAAGTGCGCCAACCCCGGCGGGGCGTTCTACGTCTTCCCGGACATCTCGGCGCACCTGGGGCGGACGCTGGGCGGCATGGAGATCAAGACCTCGATCGACATGGAGCTGTACCTGATCGAGCAAGCCCTGATCGCAACCGTCGCGGGTGGGCCCTTCGGGACCGAGGGCTACATCCGGCTGAGCTTCGCCACGGGGATGGACGAGATCAAGGAAGGCGTGCGGCGGCTGGCGGCGGCGCTCAAATAGCACTGAGACGGCGCGGGCTGGAAAGCCCGCACTCCAGCGACAGGAGAGAACCATGCACAAAGTGACCTTCATCCCCGGCGACGGCACCGGCCCGGAAGTGGCCTGGGCCATGCGCCGGTGCGTGGACGCCACCGGCGTTCAGATCGAGTGGGAGGAACAGCACGCGGGCCTTGACGTGATGGAGGAGAAGGGCACGCCCCTGCCGCCCGAGGTGCTCGAGTCCATCCGCCGCAACAAGGTGGCCATCAAAGGCCCGATCACGACCCCCGTGGGCAAGGGCTTTCGGAGCGTCAACGTGGCGCTGCGCAGGGAGCTGGACCTGTACGCGTGCCTCCGCCCCTGCAAGTACTACCCGGGCGTGCGGTCGCACTACCCCGACGTGGACCTCGTCATCGTGCGTGAGAACACCGAGGACCTGTACGCCGGGATCGAGTTCCAGGAGGGGACCGACGAGTGCCTGAAGGCCATTGAGACCATCGAGGGCCTCAGCGGCGCCCGGATCAAGCGGGACTCCGGCGTGAGCATCAAGCCGATCTCGATCTCCGGGAGCGAGCGCATCGTACGCTGGGCCTTTGAGTACGCCCTGGCCAACGGCCGGCGAAAGGTGACGGCTGTCCACAAGGCCAACATCATGAAGCACAGCGACGGTCTGTTCCTGGCCACGGCGCGACGGGTGGCGGAGGAGTACGCGGGCCGGGTCGAGTTCGAGGACAGAATCGTTGACAACATGTGCATGCAACTGGTACAAAAGCCAGAGCTGTACGACGTATTGGTGCTGCCGAATCTGTACGGGGACATCCTGAGCGACCTGGCGTGTGGGCTGGTGGGTGGCCTGGGGGTCGCCCCCGGCGCGAACATGGGCGATGGGATCGCCGTGTTCGAGGCCACGCACGGCAGCGCCCCCAAGTACAAGGGGCTCAACAAGGTCAACCCGACGGCGACGATCCTGTCTGGCGTTCTGATGCTGCGGCATCTGGGCGAGCAGGAAGCGGCGGCCCGTCTGGAGAAGGCTGTGTCGGAAGTCATTGCACAGGGGCAGCATGTGACGTATGATTTGAAGGCGCAACGGGACGATCCCACGGCGGTGGGGACCAGCGAGATGGCCGACGCCATCATCGCGGCACTCTAGATAAGCAGGAGTTCTTGAGCGAATCTTGAAGTAATATAGAGGAACTGCGCACACGCACGTCGAAGATGACAGATGGCAAGCGAAGCCGCGAGCAATATCCAGTCAAAGGAGCGATGTCCGTGAAAAGGCGAGGTTTCACACTAATCGAGCTACTGGTGGTGATCGCGATCATTGCGATCCTGGCGGCGATCTTGTTCCCGGTCTTCGCCAAGGCTCGCGAGAAGGCGCGCAGCAGTAGCTGTCTGTCGAACCTCCGGCAGTTCGGGTCGGCATGCATGCAGTACGCTCAAGACTTCGACGAGTGCTACCCCAAGGCGTTCCTCTGGGGCGGCAGCTACCTCTACTGGTGGCAGGACCTGATCCAGCCGTACATCCACAACTACCAGATCGTGGCCTGCCCGTCCGGCAACATGGGTTCGTTCACGGCCTACCGGCCGCCCATACAGAACCCGTCCACGGGTGTGTGGAGCCAGGCGCCACTGGTGAGCTCGTACGCGATGCCCGACATGCAAGTGGACATCAACAACAACTGGGTCAAGCCGGTGCCGGGCAGCAACCTCGCAGCCGTGCAGGATCCGGCCGGAACGATCATGTTCTGCGACGCGAACACGATCGAGCTGGGCGCCGGGGGCACGGGCTATTACGGCGGCGACTTCGCCGGTGTGCGTCTGCTCGACCAGACCGACCTGGGCGGGGCGTACAGCCGTGTGGAGATGCGGCACAACGATGGGTTCAACGTGTGCTTCGCCGACGGCCATGGCAAGTGGCTGCGCCACAGCATGCCTGGCATGTGGACGACGATCCTACACGACTAGGCGTGCCGCGCGGCGGGGCTGAAGACGCGATGCGGGGCTGATCCGGGCGCCCGCAGCCACAAGGGTGCATGTTGCGGCCATCTCCATGTCACTGCGACAGGGAGATGGCCGCTTTACTTGTGCCGCAGGCCCTGGATCATCAGCCCGGGCACGAGCCCCACGACCGTCGCGGCCGCCGTGACCACCAGCGACAGGCTCAGGACCGAGCCCAGCCGGAGCAGTCCGAGGCTCAGGCCGACCACAACGCTGTGGCGATAGGCCTGCAGGTTCTCGGCGTGGTCGAGCGCAAAGAGCGTGAGCCATACGCCGGCGGCCAGCAGCACGAGGGTGGGCAGGGCGCAGCGCAGGTCGGTGGCGCTGGGGGCCAGCTCGGCCCCGACGCTCAGGGCCAGATACAGGAACAGATACGTCTGCCAGCGATGGGGGTCGAGGCCGTGAAGCAGACGGAGGGACTGGCGCCATAGCTCCGGCAGAAGGTCATCGGGCGAGGCCTGGGCGGCCGGGGCCGGGATGTGCAGGCCCCGCGCGGCCAGGATGAGCACGGCACTGCCCACCAGCAGCGGCATCAGGGCGCTCAGGCCGATGGCCAGTTGCGGCGCGGTGATGGGCGACCAGGGCTTCCCCGGGGTGCAGGAGCCACGGCCCCGAGGGTCGAAAACACATAGCAGTACTTGCTTGACACGGTAGCCGCAGATCAGGAACCCCAGGCAGTGGCTGAGTTCGTGGATCGTGTTGCCAGGCAGACGCAATAGCGCCAGGAAGAAGCCCTTGCCCCGGCGGTCGGCGAAGGATGAGATCACGCCGGCGAATAGCAGGCGTGACAGCAGCAGCAGGCCGATGGCCTGCAACGATACGGTAAGCACCAATTCCTGCAGTTGCATGACGCGCGCATTATAGCATAGCCCACGCACCTGTTGGGTGTGCGTGGGCAGCGCCTGAACGGGAGCAGCAGACATGAAAGTGACAGTTGTCGGCGCCGGACACGTGGGGGCCACCACGGCCCAGCGCCTCATCGAGGGCGGATTGTGCGACGTGTACCTGGTGGACGTGGTCGAGGGGCTGGCACGGGGCAAGGCCCTGGACATGATGCAGGCCGCGCCTATCGTCGGGCACGGGTGCCGCATCGTCGGCGGCGAGACGTACGAGCCGGCCGAGGGCTCCGACATCGTTGTGGTCACCGCCGGGGTGGCCCGCAAGCCGGGCATGTCGCGCGACGACCTGCTGCAGATCAACGGTCGGATCGTCAGCGAAGTCACGGAGCACCTGCAGCGCGTGTGCCCCGAGGCCCTGCTCATCATGGTCTCCAACCCGCTCGATGTCACGACGTACATCGCCCACCAGCTCTCCGGCCTGCCCCGCGAGCGCGTCATCGGCATGGCGGGCGTCCTCGACACGGCTCGCTTCTGCGCCTTCATCGCCATGGAGCTGGGTGTCTCGGCCGCTGATGTGGCGGCGATGGTGCTGGGTGGGCATGGCGACTCCATGGTCCCCCTGCCGCGCCACGCCACCGTGGCCGGCGTGCCGGTGACGGAGCTGATCCCCGCCGGTCGTCTGGGCGAGATCGTGGCGCGCACGCGCAACGGCGGCGCGGAGATCGTGAACTACCTCAAGACGGGGAGCGCCTTCTACGCCCCGTCGGCGGCGGTCGTGCAGATGGTGGCAAGCATCCTGCGCGATGAGAAGCGCCTGCTGCCGGCCTCGGTCCTGCTGCAGGGCGAGTACGGCCTGACCGGCGTATTCGTGGGCGTGCCGTGCATCCTGGGCCACGGCGGGCTGGAGAAGGTCGTCGAGTTGCAGTTGACCGAGGACGAGATGGCGGCCCTGCGGCAGTCGGCTGAGCACGTGCGGACAACGGTGGCAGACTGGGAGCGGCTGCGCGGGGAATAGGGGATGGGGGGGATACGGTCGCGTGGGCGCGCGTGTCCTCACGCGCGCAGGCCTGCGGTCCGGACACGGACGACAATGCGGCTCTGGAGAGCCGCGCTCCAGGGGCGGGCTGGAAGCCCGCACTACGGCTACGAGCGGAACAACGGCGGGTGACATGCGAGAGGTCTCGGGCGAACGGATAGCGAGTGCGGTGCGGGACCTGTTCCTGCAGGCGAACTACGACTTGCCGGAGGAGGCCGTGCAGGCACTCCGGAGTGCCTTGGAGCGTGAGCGCCAGCCCACGGCCCGCAGCGTCCTGGAGACGCTGCTGCGCAACGCCGAGATCGCCCGTCGCGACCGGATGGCCATGTGCCAGGACTGCGGCCTGGCGGTTGTCTTCGCCGAGCTGGGGCGCGACTGCCACCTGGACGGCGATCTGTACGCGGCGGTAGACGAGGGCGTGCGGCAGGCATACGCCACGGGCTATCTGCGCAAGTCGGCGCTGGCCGATCCGCTGCAGCGCAACTCCAACACGGGTGACAACACGCCCGCGATCGTGCATGTGCGGCTGGTGGAGGGGGACAGGCTCACGCTGCACGCGGCCCCCAAGGGTGGCGGCAGCGAGAACATGAGCGCCCTGTGGATGCTGTCGCCGTCCGCCGGGCGAGCGGGCGTGGTCGAGCGCATCGTCGAGCGCATCGTCGAGGCAGGCGGCAAGCCCTGTCCGCCGCTGGTGCTCGGCATCGGGCTGGGCGGCACCTTCGAGAAGGCCGCGCTGCTGGCCAAGGAGGCTGTGCTGCGGCCACTCGGCCAGCCGTCCGCCGAGCCCGAAGTGGCAGAGCTGGAGCGCGAGATCCTGCAGCGTGTGAACGCCACGGGCATCGGGCCGATGGGGCTGGGCGGCGACACGACGGCCCTGGCTGTTCATGTCCAGCGCCATCCATGCCATATCGCCAGCCTGCCGCTGGCCCTCAATGTCCAGTGCCACGCCGCCCGGCACAAGACGGCGGTGCTCTGAGGCGGAGGTCGGGATCGGGGATTGGGGATTGGTCGCGTGGGCGCGCGTGTCCTCACGCGCGCAGGAATGGCGAACACGTGGGGGGGCTGGAGCCCGCACTACGGTCGGGAAGAGGCCATGACAGAGATCAGAATCGAGACTCCGCTGACCAATGACGCCATCTCCGGGCTGCACGCCGGCGATGCCGTGCTGCTGTCCGGCGTCCTGTACACCGCCCGTGACGCGGCGCACCAGCGGATTGTGGCGGCCCTGGAGGCCGGTGCCCCGCTGCCCTTTGCACTGCCGGGGCAGGCCATCTACTACTGCGGGCCGGCGCCGACGCCACCGGGGCGTGCCATCGGCTCGGCCGGGCCCACCAGCAGCTACCGCATGGACCCGTACGCCCCGGTGCTCTACCGGGAGGGGCTGAAGGCCAGCATCGGCAAGGGCGACCGCGGCCTGGCGGTGCGGGAGGCATGCCGCGAGCACTGCTGCGCGTACCTGGTGGCCGTCGGCGGAGCCGGGGCCCTGTTGGCCGACTGCGTCAGCGAGGCCGAAGTCGTGGCCTATCCTGAGCTGGGCCCGGAGGCCGTGCGGCGACTCGTCGTGCGCAATCTGCCGCTGATCGTGGCCTACGACGCCCATGGTGGCAGCGTGTTTCCGGGGGATGAACCCCTGGCGGCGTGTCCCGCAGGGACGCGGCCGTGCGAGTCCTCGCCATGATCCACAAGCTCCTGGCCGGAGTGTGCTACGCGCAGGCCCGGTGGTTCCTGTCCCTCGGGCGATTGGGATGGGGGCAGGGCAGCAGGCTGCTGCACCTGGCGTGCCGGCTCTGGCCCCACCACCCCGAAGCTCCCCTCTGGCTGAAGCTCGTGCAGGGCAAGGAGGCCTTGCGGCGCGGGCGGCCTGATGTCGCCCTGCCGCTGCTGCTGGAGGCGGAGCGGGCCTTGCCTCCGAGCCTGGGTCTGCGGGCGGATGTGGGCCTGGCGCAGGTGATGGTGGGCAACTGGGAGCAGGCCATCGTCGTGCTGGAGCGCGCGGTGAAGGAGGAGGAAGCCGCGCAGCGCGAGGACGTGTGGGCGTCGCTGGCCTGGGCATACCTGAAGACCGGGCGCGCCCCGAAAGCGCGCGAGTCGTGCCTGCGCGCCGAACAGATGGGAGTGCAGTCCCTCCGCCTGATGCTGCTGCAGCGACTCGCCACCGCCGTCGGCCTGGGCGCGCTGCCGGTGTCCGAGATCTCGGATCTGCTGGAGCGGCTGCCCGAAGCGGGAGTGCTCGTACTGGAGTTCGCCCGCCAGCAGGCCCAGGAGGGGCACCGCCAACTGGCGCGGGCCGCCGTGACGGCGTTCCCCGCCGACGATCAGCCGCGGGCTTACGCCATCATCGCACGGGGGAGCCTCAACGAGGACGACCCGGACAGCGCGGCCTGGGCGGCCGATCAGATCGCTGCCCCCGGCGAGGACGGCCTGGGCGCCGAGGTCGCTCTGATCCGCTCGGAGGTTGCCTTGCGCCGGGGGGAGGAGGCCGAGGCGATCGCTCAGGCGCGGGCGGCGCTGGCAGCTGAGGGGGGCACCGGTCGGGCCCACGAGCAGGTTGGGCGGGCGCTGCTGCTGGCCGGCGACTGGGACAGCGCCGTGGATGAGATGATTGAGGCCCTGCACACCGGCGGAGCCGGGGCGCTGGCGGGTGGCGTGGCGGCCCTGGCCGCGCTGGAGGTGGGGGATCAGCAGAGCGCCCGGGGGATCTTCCTGTCGGCGCGCTGCGGCGACGGTCTGGCGTGCGCCATCTCCCACACGGCCCAGGCGCGGCTGCTGCTGAGTGAGGGCCACCGGGCCGAAGCGCTGCGCCTGGTAGAGGAGGCCCTCGACGAGATGGCCCGGCTGCCGGGGTGGGCGCGGCGTCCCGAGGTGCTGCAGCGCCTGGCGCGGGTACAGCGGGATGTGTTGCAGGCCACACGCGATGCGGGCGAGGGCGAACAGCAGGACGAGGCTGAACGGTTGCTGGCGCGCCTGGCGGCGCTCGCAGAACGGCCTCCCTCCTGACGTCGGTCCTCCCCGGACGTGCTGCTACGTGGAACCGGTCACCGGATCCTGCGCGGACGCCACCGGCTCTGCCTTGTGCTTGCCCAGGATGGACTCCAGCTCTTCCACCACCGTCTTGATGACCTCGATGCGGCCGTTCCACTTGTGCTCGGCGGACACCAGCCGCCACGGGCAGTGCTTCGTGTCGGTCTTCCGGAGCATGTCCTCGGCGGCCGTGAGGTACGCGGGGCGCTTGGCGCGGTTGCGCCAGTCCTCCGAACCGATCTTCCAGCTTTTCAGCGGGTCCTGCTCGCGCTCGCGGAAGCGCCGCAGTTGCTCCTCATCGCTGATGTGCAGCCAGAACTTGAGCACCAGCACCCCGCTGTCGGCAAGCTGCCGCTCGAAGCTGTTGATCTCCTCGTACGCCCGCTGCCACTCTGTGTCGCAGCAGAAGCCCTCGACGCGCTCAACCAGCACCCGGCCGTACCAGGAGCGGTCAAAGATGACGATCTCCCCGACGGCGGGGATGTGCGTCCAGAAGCGCCACAGGTAGTGGTGGCGCTTCTCCTCGTCCGTGGGAGGGCCGATGCTGTAGACCCGGAAGCCGCGGGGATCGAGCGGGGCTGTCAGGCGCTTGATGGCGCCGCCCTTGCCGGAGGCGTCCCACCCCTCGAAGGCGATCAGGAGCGCGTGGCCGGAGGTGCGCAGGGCCTGCTGGAGCCCCAGCAGGCGAATCTGCCACTTCTTGAGGGTCTTGTTGTACTCCTTCTTGTCCCCGATCTGCAGGCTCAGGTCCACATCATCGAGACGGGAGGACATGACAGAGCGCCTTTCAGAAGGACTCGGGCAGGGCGCGGGCTGGAACGTCTGCGGTCCGCACGGCCACCGTCCGGGCTACGGCTGTTCGCCCAGCTTGCCCGCGCGGAAGGCCGTGATGTAGCCCATGCACCATTCGTCGCGGCCCAGGATGGCCTCGGCAGCGATGATCTCGGCCATAAGGTCCATGTTCAGCGGGTCGCAGATCGCGCTGTCCAGACCGGCGGCCATGCAGACGGTCATGAACACGCGGTTGAGCAGCTTGCGCACCGGCAGTCCGTAGCTGATGTTGCTCATGCCGGCCGTGATGTGCACCTGCGGGTACTCCGCCTTGATGGCTGCGATGGCCTGGACGACCTGCAGCCCCGCGCTGTTGTCGGTGCCCAGCGGCGCGATGACCGGGTCGAGGTAGATGCGTTCCTGGGTGAGGCCGGCCTCGAGCAGGCGGTCAATGAGCTTCTTCGCCGTGGCCTCGCGCTGGCCGGCCACGCACGGCATCCCATCATCCCCCAGCGCCAGGGCCACGCAGTTCGCGCCGCTCTCGGCGATGATCGGCAGCGTGTTCTCGATGCGCTCGGCCTCAAGCGTGATGGAGTTGACCATCGGCGTTGCGCTGCCGGCGTACACCTCCATGCCCCGCCGCAGGGCCAGCGGGTTGGGAGTGTCGAACGCAATAGGCTTATCGGTCACGCTCTGCACGAGCTTGACCAGCCATTCGATGTCCGCGATCTCGGCCTCGCCGGTGGTGCCGGGGTTGCAGTCAATGAAACCGGCCCCGGCCTCAGCCTGCTTGCGGGCCAGATCGGTGATGAAGTCGGCATTCTTGTCCGCGATGGCCTGCTTGACAGCCTTGCGGGTGCCGTTGATGAGTTCGCCGATGATGATCATTCGTCGGTCTCCTGCTGGTGTGGTTCGCGCCGGCCGCGCCGGTGCCCCCGGCGCGCCTCGCGCACGCGCTCGCGTTCCTGTTGCTCGGCTTCCCGCCGCCACTCGTGGGCTGCCAGGAGCGCTGCGAGAGCCATATTCAGCGGAGCCTTCATGCCCACCTGCTCCGCGGCGCGGACCACGGCGCCGTTGAGCTGCCCGACCTCCGTCTGCCGCCACGCCCGTGTGTCTTGCAGCATGGACGAGACGTTCTGGGCCGTCAGGCGGCACACGTCCTCGACGGCGCGGGGCAGCTCTCTCGGCTCGATCTGCACGCCCACGGCCCGCGCCACCTGCCCGACCTCGAACGCCACCTCGCCCATCAGGTGCCGCACCGGCGTGTCGAGCAGCAGCCCGTTCTCGATGTCGAGCATGGCCGTCAGCGGGTTGATGGCACAGTTGATCGCCAGCTTGCGCCAGATGATCGGCCAGATGTCGGCAGCGGCCTCGGCCGGGAGGCCGGCGCCCGTCAGCAGCGCCGCGACCTCCTCGGCCAGCGCCATGTTGCCGGCGGGCGAGCCCAGGGAGATCGTGCCCAGCCCGCGCTCGATGACCGTGTGCTCATCGTAGAGCGTGGCCCCCGAGGTCGTGACGGCGGCCAGCACGCGCTCAGGCTGCTGGAAGTGCTGCAGGGCCTCGACATTGCCCAGGCCGTTCTGCAGCGACAGGAGCACGGTCTGCGGGCCGATCAGGTGCGCGGCCAACTGGGCGGCGCGCTCCGTCGCGAACGCCTTCACGGTGAAGATGAGCAGGTCGAAGGGGTCATGCACCAGGTGCAGCGCCCGGCAGGGAACCTGCACCCGGATGGTCTCGGCGGGGGCGTCGTCGGTGCCCGGCCGCTCCAGGGCCACGCCGCCGCTGATGCGGCGCGCGCGGCTCTTGCGGTGGTCCAGCAGCGTCACAGGCACGCCCGCCTGCGTCATGTGGATGGCGTGGAACAGCCCCATGGCGCCGGGGCCGACGATGCCGATGCGGCTAGAGCTGTTCTTGGCGTCGGAGGTAGTCAAGTATCTTCTCCCGGCCGATATGGAAACGGCGTTCGCGCGCGTTGATGAACTCGACCTTCCCGCTGCGGCGGTAGAGGTCAACCTTGGCGAGGACCAGGCGTGTGAGCGCCCGCTCCTCATCCGGGTCGCGAGGTTGGCGTCGCAGCCGCTGCTCGCGCGGCAGGAGCAGCTCGGTCGGGAAGGGCTTGGGCGCCTGGCGGCGCGCGTCGAGGTCAAGCTTCCGTGGTTCCACCGTGCACCTCCGCCATGATCTTCTCCAGGGTCTCCGTCACCAGTTCCTCCCGCGCTCGGCGGCGCAGGTAGTCCAGGTCGAGGCGGTCCCGCTCGGCCACGAAGACCCGCTGCGCCCAACTGCAGTGGTCCGGGAGACCCCAGTGTACGCAGGCGTTCAGCCGGTCTATGATGAGGTCCTCCGGTGCGATCACCCGCGCCGTGTAGTCCCGCACTGCAACGAGTTGCGTGCGGTCCCAACTGCCCCCAAGGTCCTGGCCGATGATATCCACGGCGAGCCCCAGTCGCTCGTGCCAGAAGACACGCCCCTCCCTCCTGAAGCCCCATCGCTCCAGGAGCTGTTCGACTGGGCGCTTGACGATGACGACCAGGTCCACGTCAGCCGTCGTGTAGTCACCGAGGGTGTAGGTCTCGACCGCGTGGCCGCCGACAAGCACCGTCTCCTCGCCGCAGTCCCGCAGGGCAGTCTGCAGGGCAGCGACGAACACCATGCGCCGCTCGAAGTCGTCCGCGATGGCCAGCAACTCGTCCAGCGGCAGCTCCACGGTCTACTCCTTGCCCCGCTTCTGCTCCCAGCGCTCCAGCTCCGCGATGTGGGCCAGCGTGAGGCCCTTGTCGTCAATCTCCGCATGCTCGCGGATCTCGCGCTCGACCACATCCATGGCGCGGTTGGCGATCTCGACCGCCTGCTCCTTGGGCACGCAGATGACGCCGTCATCGTCGGCGATGATCCAGTCGCCGGTGCGCACGGGCGTCTCCCCGATCTTCAGCGGCACGCCGATCATGCCCACCCCGCGCGGGTCGCCCGCCTGTGGGCCGATCATCGAGGAGAAGCACGGGAAGCCCAGCTCGATGATCTCCATCGTGTCGCGGGCACAGCCGTGGATCACGACGCCGGCGAGCTGCCGCGAGACACAGCTCTTGCTGGCACCCTCGCCCCACACGGCCGGGCCCTCGCCGCGCACGTCCACGACGAGCACCGTGCCCGGCTCGGCCTGATCAATGGCTTCGACAGGCTTGCTCCAGTCGCCCGGGTAGGCCCACACGGTCAGGGCGGGGCCGGCGCACTTCATGCCGCGCGCGAGGTTGCGGATACCCGGCAGCCAGCCCTTGTGGTGCATCGCGTCGGAGATGTTGGCGCAGGTAGCGCGCATGAACATCTCCCGCAGTTGCTCGGGGCCGCCGCGCTTGAACAGGTCGCTGGCCACGGCCTGCCCGCTGGCCATGGCCTGCAGGATCGTCTCCGCCGCCGCCTTCGCGTCGGGCGCCTTGATGATCGCGCCGCCGATGATGGCGATGCTGGCTCCCGCCGCGACGACCTGCGGGGCTGTCTCCGAGTTCAGCCCCCCGGCCACGGCGATGGGGATCGTCACGGCGGCGGCGACGTCGCGCAGGGCGGCCATTGGATCGCCGCCGCGCATCTGCACGTCAATGGGGCAGTGGACGCCGACGAGGGCCGCGCCCAGTTCCTGGGCGCGGCGGGCGCGCGTGGCGGGGTCAGCCACCTCGATCAGGTCCACCATGACCTGCGCATCGTAGCGCTTGGCGGCCTCGATGCACTCGGCGATGGTGGCATCCGACGCCGCGCCGAGCACGGCGACGACATCGGCACCGGCCTTGGCGGCCATCTCGACCTCGGCGCGGCCGGCATCCATCACCTTCATGTCGGCGACGATGGTCGCCTCAGGGAACTCGGCGCGCAGCTTGCGCACGGCATCGAGTCCTTCGCTCTTGATGAGCGGCGTTCCAGCTTCCAGGCGGCGCACGCCGCCGTCCCAGGCTTCGTGCGCTACACGCAGGGCCTGGGCCAGATTGGCGAAGTCGAGTGCCAGTTGCAGTTGGGGGTAAGTCGTATCCATGGTAACACCTCCGGCGCTGAACATCATAGCACGGAGGGGGGTGGACCGCCAGTGGGGGAGGCGGATGCGACGGGGGTTGGTGGAGAACGACGCTGAGCGGGAGAGGATGGAGACGATAGAGGCAAGGATACAGAGGATGCAGGCAGAGGGGAACACAGAGGAGGGTAGAGGGGAAGATGACGGAGGTTGGTGTGGGAGCGTGGGGTGTGGGAGCGGTCACCGACCGCGACTGCTAACAGAGTCAGGTCGCGGGCGGTGACCGCTCCCACAGC